>JAXKHW010000123.1:0-7384 GCA_036549635.1 Collinsella sp.
GCGTAAGACAGGCCTCGTATCCGCTTGGGGCGGTATACTCAATAAAGGCAATTGATCGCGCGGGATCCGCTGGCCGGGTCCCGCGCTTGTTTTAGGAGGCACACATGCAAAAGGGAGATGCCATGGATGCGGCGGAGCGCTCGGAGCGCATCCCCGATATCGTCATCATCACCGGAATGTCTGGATCGGGCCGAACGCAGGCCATGCATGTGTTCGAGGACATGGGCTACTTTTGCATCGACAACTTGCCTCCGCGTCTGATCGCCCAGCTTGCCGAACTCGTCGGCATCAATACGGGCGTGGGCAGGCATCTTGCCGTCACCTGCGACCTGCGCAGCCAGGGCTTGTTCGATGAGCTGCTCGATGCCGTTGCCGCACTCGAGGAGCGCGAGATGAGCTGTGACATCGTGTTTCTCGAGGCCTCTGACGAGGTACTGATCCGTCGTTATAGCGAAAACCGCCGCCGCCATCCCATTGCCAAGCCGGGAGAGACTACGGCCGATGCGATTCAGCGCGAGCGCCTGCAGCTGCAGGGCGTTCGCGACCGAGCCGATATGATTATCGACACGAGCCGTCTGCGCACCTCTGCGCTGCGCAACAAGCTGCGTATGGCATTTTCCGAGTTGTCCGACCAGCAGCTCATGGACGTTCACGTGTTCTCGTTTGGCTTTAAGCACGGTATGCCCGTCGAGGCGGACATTATGATCGACGTCCGCTTCCTGCCCAATCCGTTCTACGATCCCGAGATGCGCACCATGACCGGCCTCGATAAGAAAGTCTCCGACTTTGTTCTGGACCATCCCAAGACCCAGGAGTTCTGGAAGGCCTGGACGCAGCTGCTCGATACGGTCATGCCCGGCTATATCGCGGAGGGCAAGCCGCAGCTTTCTATCGCCATCGGTTGCACGGGCGGTCAACACCGCAGCGTTGCCATCGCCGAGGCCACGGCACGTTATTTGGAAGGTGCCCAATATCACGTGAGCATTTCCCACCGCGACCTGTCGCGCGCCAACACGAAAGCATAGGCCTGCATGTCGTTTACCGCCGAGGTGCGCGACGAGCTTGCGCGCTGCGAACCCGAATGTGAATACTGCGACTTGTCGACGCTTGCCGCCCTGACGCGTGTGAGCGGTACACTTTCGCTGGCCGGCTCCGGGCGGTATCGTTTGACGGTCGCGACCGAGACGGGCGCTGTCGCGCGCACGATGATCACACTGACGCATCGCATCCTTAAGCTCAAAACGGAATTCACCGTTCGTAAATCGGTCTTGCATAAGGTCCGTAACTATCTCATTACCCTGCCCGATCAGCCCGACCTGGACAAGGCTCTGGTGCTGCTGGGCATTCTCGACCGCAGGGGAGGGCTCGTCGCTGGTGTTCCCCGGCACATCGTTGCCCGTCCCTGCTGCAGGCTTGCCTACATTCGCGGCGCGCTCATCGCCGGCGGTTTCGTGGCCGATCCCCGCGGCGACTTTCATTTGGAGATCGCGGTGCAGGGCGAGCAGTATGCACGGGGCCTTTGCGATCTATTGGAGCAGATTGGGGTCCATGCGCGCGTTAACGCGCGGCGCGGGTCCTTTGCTGTCTACATTAAGAGTGCCGAGGAGATTGAGCATCTTTTAAAGCTGATTGGTGCCAAGCGCAGCGTTGCCGAGATCGAGGAGGCGCGCGCGGTCAAGTTGGTTAAGAACGATGTGAACCGTCGCGTGAATGCCGAGCTGGCCAATCAGACCAGAAGTGCGGGTGCCGCCCAGCATCAGCTTGCGTTGATCGATGAGCTCGAACAGCGAGGTTTGCGCGACACGCTTCCGGACGCCTTGGCGGTCTTTTGCGACCTGCGCGAGCGCTATCCCGATCTGTCGCTGCGCGATCTGGGCGAGATGGCCGACCCTCCCTTGTCGAAGTCGGCCCTCTACCATCGTGTTTTGAGGCTTGAAAAGCTCATTGAAGCAAACAGGTAGTTGAGCGAAACTGCTACTATACGGATTTAACTGCTGTTTTACTCTTTAAAACGTTTTAACGTAAATTTGATTTTCAATTTCGAGCATTCTCGTGAAATTCAAGTCAAAAAAAAGGTATATTAGGCGAGTGGTTAGTTTGTGGGCCTCAACGGCGGGCGCTGTAGCTCGCGGGGGCCTTACGAAAGGAGACACAATGGCAGTAAAGGTTGCTATTAACGGCTTCGGTCGCATCGGTCGTCTGGCTTTCCGTCAGATGTTCGGTCATGAGGGCTCCGAGATCGTCGCTATCAACGACCTCACCTCTCCCGATATGCTCGCTTACCTGCTGAAGTACGACTCCACGCAGGGCAACTACGCTCGCGATCACGAGGTCGTTGCTGGCGAGGATTCCATCACCGTTGACGGCAAGGAGATCAAGATCTACAAGGAGGCCGACGCCAACAACCTGCCTTGGGGCGACCTCGACGTCGACGTCGTTCTCGAGTGCACCGGCTTCTACACCAGCAAGGCTAAGGCTCAGGCCCACATCAACGCTGGCGCCAAGAAGGTCGTCATCTCCGCTCCGGCCGGCAGCGATCTGCCCACCATCGTGTACAACGTCAACCATGAGACGCTGACCGCTGAGGACAACATCATCTCCGCTGCTTCCTGCACCACCAACTGCCTCGCCCCGATGGCCAAGGGTCTTAACGACTTCGCTCCCATCGTCTCTGGCATCATGACCACCATCCACGCCTTCACTGGCGACCAGATGCCTCTCGACGGCCCGCAGCGCAAGGGCAACTTCCGTCGTTCCCGCGCTTGCTCCGAGAACATCGTCCCCAACACCACCGGTGCTGCTAAGGCTATCGGCCTGGTTCTCCCTGAGCTCAACGGCAAGCTCATCGGTGCTGCTCAGCGCGTCCCGACGCCGACCGGCTCGCTGACCAACCTCTACGCCGTCGTTGACAAGAAGGTCACCGTCGACGAGGTCAACGCTGCCATGAAGGCCTACGCCGAGACCATCTCCGAGACCTTCGCCTACAACGAGGACCAGATCGTCTCCCGCGACATCGTCGGCGAGACCCACGGCTCCATCTTCGACGCCACTCAGACCATGTGCTCTGACCTCGGCAACGGCCAGACCCTCGTTCAGGTCACCTCTTGGTACGACAACGAGAACTCCTACACCTCTCAGATGGTCCGCACCATCAAGTACTTCGAGAAGTTCGTTGCTTAATTTAGCTTTTAGCGAATAGCTCGTTGAGCGTCTAAAGAAGGGCGCGGCCTTATAGGGCTTACACCCTAGGGTCGCGCCCTTTTTATAAGAAATCGTCTGCCGTAATGGGAGGCAGACACGTACGAAAGGTAGAAGCAAACATGGCCTTTACCAAGAAGACCGTCCGCGACATCGATGTCGACGGAAAGCGCGTTCTCGTCCGCGTTGACTTTAACGTGCCTATCAAGGATGGCGTCGTTGGCGACACCACCCGTATCAAGGCTGCCCTGCCCACCATCAACTACCTCGTTGAGCACAATGCTCGCGTCATCCTCATGAGCCACCTCGGTCGTCCCGAGGGCACCGGCTTCCAGCCCGAGCTGTCCCTCGAGCCCGTCGCCAAGAAGCTCGCTGAGCTCTCTGGTCTCGACGTTGCCTTTGTCGCCGACACCTACGGCGAGAAGGCTGCTGAGGCTGTCGCCGCCGTCGAGCCGGGTAAGGTCCTCGTTCTCGAGAACGTCCGTTTTGACAAGCGTGAGAAGAAGAACGATCCCGAGATCGCCAAGAAGCTCGCTTCCTATGGTGACGTCTTCGTTCTCGATGCCTTCGGCACCGCTCACCGCGCCCAGGGTTCCGTCGTGGGCCCCGCCGCTTACCTGCCTGCCGTCGCCGGCTTCTTGCTCGAGAAGGAGGTCGACACGCTGACCGGCATCTTCGCCGAGCCCGAGCGCCCCTTCGTCGCCATCGTCGGCGGTTCCAAGGTTTCCTCCAAGATCGGCGTTCTCGATCACCTCATCGACTCCGCTGACACCCTGATCATCGGTGGCGGCATGGCCTACACCTTCTTCTTGGCTCAGGGCCTGACCGTCGGTCAGTCCCTCAAGGAAGAGGACTGGGTCGAGCGCGCTGGCGAGATGCTCAAGAAGGCCGAGGAGAAGGGCGTCAAGATCCTGCTCCCCATCGATAACCGCGTTGCCGATCACTTTGGCGAGGACGCTGTCCCCGAGGTTGTCGCTTCCGACGCTATCCCCGACGATCGTGAGGGTATGGACATCGGCCCCAAGACCGAGGAGCTCTACGCCGAGGCCGTCAAGGGCGCCAAGACCGTGTTCTGGAATGGCCCCATGGGCGTCTTCGAGTTCGACAACTTCGCTCACGGCACCCAGGCTATTGCTGAGGCTGTCGCCGAGGCCGACTGCACCTCGATCATCGGCGGTGGCGACTCTGTCGCAGCTGTCAACAAGTTCAACCTGGCCGACAAGATGAGCTGGATCTCCACCGGTGGTGGCGCTTCCATGGAGCTCGTCGAGGGTAAGGCCCTGCCCGGAGTGGAGGCGCTTCTCGATGCCTAATCGCACCCTTCTTATCGCTGGTAACTGGAAGATGAACAACGACGTCGCCGAGGCTGCCAAGCTCGCCGACGAGCTGGCTCAGGCTCTGCCCGAGGTTCCGGCTGGCGTCGAGGTGCTCGTCTGCCCTCCGACCATCGACATCACCACGGTTCATGACCGCATTCAGGCTGCCCCCATCGCCCTCGGTGCACAGAACGTGTACTGGGAGGCCAAGGGTGCCTTCACCGGTGAGTCCTCTTGCGACATGCTCAAGTCCGCTGGCTGCACCTACTGCATCATCGGTCACTCCGAGCGTCGCGACTACTTCCACGAGACCGACGAGGACCAGAACAAGAAGGCCAAGGCTCTCGTTGCCGCCGGCCTTGTTCCCGTCTTCTGCTGCGGCGAGTCCCTCGAGGTCCGCGAGGCCGGCACCTATGTCGAGCACGTCGTGAACCAGGTTAAGGCTGGCCTTGCTGGTCTTGAGATCACCTGCCCCAAGCAGGTCGTCGTCGCCTACGAGCCCATCTGGGCCATCGGCACCGGCAAGACCGCTACCGCCGAGGACGCTCAGGAGGTCTGCGGTGCTATCCGTGAGACCCTCAAAGAGATGTTCGGCGAGGAGCTCGCTAACGGCATCCGCGTGCTGTATGGCGGTTCCGCCAAGCCCGGCAACATCGCCGAGCTCGTCGCCAAGCCCGACGTTGACGGCGCCCTCGTGGGCGGCGCTTCGCTCAAGGCTGCCGACTTCGCCTCTATGGTCGTCAAGGCAGGCGAGTAGGACATATGGCACAACGTCATCTTCCTGCACTCCTGATTATCATGGATGGCTGCGGCCTTGCTCCGGCCGATGGCGAGAACGCCGTCGCCGCTGCCAAGACGCCCTTCCTTGATAGCCTGTACGAGAAGTACCCCCACACCACGCTCGGCGCTTCGGGCGAGGACGTGGGTCTTCCCGATGGCCAGATGGGTAACTCCGAGGTGGGTCACCTCAACATCGGTGCCGGACGCATCGTGTTCCAGGAGCTTTCGCGCATCAACAATGCCATCAAGGACGGCTCCATCGCCAAGAACGAGGTTTTCGTCAAGGCTATGGACGATGTCAAGGCTGACGGCAAGACCCTTCACCTTATGGGCCTTATGAGCCCTGGCGGTGTTCATTCCCATATGAACCACGTCGAGGCTCTGGTCAAGATGGCTGCCCAGCATGGCGTCAAGACCGTTCGTGTCCACGCCTTTATGGACGGCCGCGACGTCGACCCGCAGTCCGGTGCTGGCTACATGAGCGAGTTCTGCGCCTTCCTGGCTAAGATCTCCGAGGAGACCGGTTGCGACGCTCGCGTCGCCACCGTTTCGGGCCGCTATTGGGCCATGGACCGCGACAACCGTTGGGAGCGCATCCAGCGTGCCTACGACGTCATGGTCAATGCGTCCGATGCCGATGTCGACCCCGTTGCCGGCATCAAGGCCTACTACGAGAAGGATCCGCGCGGCGACGAGTTCGTCGAGCCCTTCGCTGCCCACAACGAGGGCATCCACGAGGGCGACGCGGCCATCTTCTTCAACTTCCGTCCCGACCGCGCCCGTCAGATGACCCGCGTGTTCACGGACAAGGAGTTCGACGGCTTTGAGCGCGAGCAGATCAAGCTCTCGCACTTTGTGACGATGACCGAGTACGATCCGACGTTTGACGTCGAGGTCGCCTTCCCCAAGACGTTCCCCGAGAACGTCCTGGCCGACGTTATCGCCGCCAATGGCCTGAAGCAGCTGCACACTGCCGAGACCGAGAAGTACGCCCACGTGACGTTCTTCCTCAACGGCGGCATCGAGGAGCCCAAGGAGGGCGAGGAGCGCGTGCTCGTCGCTTCCCCCAAGGTCGCTACCTACGATCTGCAGCCCGAGATGAGCGCTCCCGAGGTTACCGAGAAGCTTGTCGCCGCCATCAACGAGGACCGCGCTGATTTCTATATCGTGAACTTCGCGAACTGCGACATGGTTGGTCACACCGGTGTCTTCGACGCTGCCGTTAAGGCCGTCGAGGCTGTTGACGATGCCCTGTCCAAGGTTGTCCCGGCGATTCTCGCCAAGGGCGGCTTTGCGTTGATTACCGCCGACCACGGCAACGCCGATCACATGTTTGACGTTGCTTCCGACGGTTCCAAGCATCCGTTTACGGCGCACACCACCAACCGCGTGCCGTTCATCATCGTTGATGAGAAGGCACAGCTCACCGGTATCGAGGACGGTCGTCTTTCCGATATCGCTCCGACTATGCTCACCATGGCTGGTCTGGAGCCTTCCGCCGAGATGACGGGCCGCGTGCTCGCCACCGAGGCCTAAGAGAAAACAAATACCGTTTTCTAGCAAGGGGGTTGTCCACAATCGGACAATCCCCTTTTTTGGTATTTCTGCCATTTCCGCCCCGTCCCCGAGTGGCAGGTAGGGGAGAACGGGGGATTGTGGTACAGTACTGGAGTTTGAATTGTTCTATTAAGGAGCTTATCTATGGGTCCGTTCCAGATTCTTCTGTTTGTCGTTTGGGCTGTTTCTGCCGTGGCGCTGACGATTCTCGTCCTGATGCATTCCGGTAAGGGTACCGGCGTTTCGGATATGATTGCCAGTTCGCTGTATAACTCCAGCTCAGCCACAGGCGTTATGGAGCAGAACCTTGACCGCCTGACCGTCATCATGGCTGTCGTATTTGCCGTGTGTGTCGTTCTGTGCATGTTCTTCTTCCCGCAGGGCATCGTGGGCTACTAAGCTCGAGCCACATAAATACTTGAAAAGGGTTCCGCATGTGCGGGACCCTTTTTGTTCAAGACTTTAGTCCGCTGGCCGCGCAGCGGCCAGCTTTAAACCACCCGCTACGCGGGTGGAGACAAACGGCTTTACAA
>JAXKHW010000124.1:0-7745 GCA_036549635.1 Collinsella sp.
ACACTTATGGCCTATGGCGTGTTCTGCCTGATCTCGAACATCCTGGGCGGATGGATCGACGCGCGCTTTGGCATGAAGGCGCTGCTTGTGACGTTTGTGCTGCAGGCTGCGGCGTTACTCGGACTGTTTGCTGTGGGCGGCACCATGCCGCTCGCGCTGGTCTTTGTCTTTAGCTTGGCACTGCTCATGTACCTGTTCTCGGTGTCGTGCATCACGCACTTTATGGACGTGGCACGCAGCCGCCATCCCAAGTCGATGGTACTCGCAAGTTCGGTTGAGCCCATGGCGTTTAACGTCGGCATTTCGTTTGGCACCGCGGTGGGCGGCGCCGTGGTAAGCAGCGTTGGCATTGCGTACGTGGGCGCAGTGGGCGCCGCGTTCTCGCTTGTGGCCTGGGCGCTCACGCTGGTGACGATTAAGTTGGCTCGCTGGGAGCGCCGTCGTCAATCTGCACAGCCCCGGATGCAGGCATAGGGGCGAACATAGCCCAAGGTGGCGAGCAACCGGTGAAAACCGTCCCATACGAGTAGTGTTTATCCGCCTGCAAGCTCCAGCAGTGCAATTTCGTGTACTTCAGATACACACTTTTCTACTATTTCGTGTATTCCAAGTACATGAAATCGTACTAAACTATGTATCTGAAGTACACGAAATTGGAAAGGCGGCCCCATGCGCAGATCAATCGAATCCGTTATCGAATCATGGGCGACAAAGGACGCGTCGCGCCCCCTCCTCATCCGTGGTGCGCGACGCGTAGGCAAAACGTACGTTGCCGAGGAAATCGGCAGACGAATCGCCGGCGATGCGTTTGTCAAACTCGACTTTCAGACCGATCTTGAGCTGATCGCTCCGCTGTTCGACTGTCCCACCGACGACGTTAACGCCATCGTGGCGCGAATCTCAGACTATAAACGCACCCCCATTCGCAAAGAAACCGCCTTCATCCTGTTTGACGAGGTGCAGCTCTGCGAACGGGCGCTCAACTCGCTTCGCTTTTTTTCGGGTTCGGGCTGGCGCATATGCGCGACCGGCAGTCAGCTCGGCGTCGCCACGCGCAAGCGCAAGTTGCCTTTTCCCAGCGGCGTTCGTCAAGAGACCATGCATCCTATGTCGTTCGAGGAGTTTCTCTGGGCGCTCGACGAGGAGCAGATGGCCAATGCCATTCGTACCCACGCCGGCACGCTCGAGACCTACGCCGCGCACCAAGCCGCGCTCAGCCTGTTTCATCGATACCAGATCGTGGGCGGCATGCCCGCCGCCGTCAACGCATATCGCAAGACGTTATCCATCGAGGATGCGCGCGTCGAGCAGCGCGAAATCGACGAGACCTATACCGCCGATATGACCGACCCCGAAAACGGGATCAGCGGCGTGGCGGCGCGCAAGGTCTGGCGCTCCATTCCGTCCCAGCTGCTGAGATCGTCCACAAAAAAATTCAAGTACTCCGAGGTCGAACGCGGAGGCCGTCGCGCCAAGCTTATCGAGCCGCTCGACTGGCTCGAAGGCGCCGGCATCATATCGGTCAACAACCTGACCGAAGGCATCGAGCCTCCCCTCGTTCCCTTCGACGACGAAGATGGAAGTTTCTTTAAGGTCTATCTTCTCGATACCGGCCTCATGTTCTACAAACTCGGCATCAACCCGCGGCTCTGGCTCGACCTCAAAGAGGATTCCGCCATAGCGCTATCTTCCGACTTCCGAGGCGCCCTGGCGGAAAACTCGGTCATGCAAGCATTTTCGGGCAATAGCTTGCAGACGTATTACTGGGCGCCGCCGTCGTCTTGGAAGACGACCGGCGAGCTCGATTTTTTACTTCAGACCGACCGTATGGAAATTGTGCCCGTCGAAGTAAAGTCCGCACGTAACGTGCGCGCGAGAACCCTCGGGTCGTTTATGGACAAAGCCCGATCGCCATATGCCTACATTTTGTCCGAGAACAATTTTTCCCGCAGCGAAACCGATGACGGGCGCGAGCTGCGCCACCTCCCCTTGTACGCAGCGGGCTTTATTGGAGCAAACTGCCTCAAGAGCAGTCTGTAAGCCCCGCGCGACCGCCTAGAAAGGAAGCCGCTCATGCAACGCATTCTTTTTATCTGCTATGGAAATATCTGTCGCTCGACGATGGCTGAGTCCGTGTTTACCGAGCTGGTGCGGCGCGCCGGGCGCGCGGGCGAGTTTGTCATTGACTCCGCTGCGACCTCAACTGAGGAGATCGGCAACCCGCCGCATCATGGCACGGTCGCCAAGCTGCGTGAAGTCGGGATTCCCGTCGTTGCGCACCGTGCCCGCCAGGTGCGTCGCGCGGAGTATGGCGACTGGGACCACATTGTCTATATGGACGACGAGAACGCCCGCGGCCTGCGGCGCATCTTTGGCGACGACCCCGACGGCAAGGTTACACGCTTGCTCGATTGGACCGAGCGCCCCGGTGACGTGGCCGATCCCTGGTACACCGGCAACTTCGATGCCACCTACCGCGACGTGCTCGACGGTTGCACCGCTATGCTCGAGCAACTGTAGACAAGCGAGGTCGCGAGCCACGTCTCCGGCGCGAAACGAGCGTGGATTTTCTCCCGCTTTGAGCGTTCGAGTGCGCTCTAAACGGGAGAAAATCCACACTCATGAATGTGACAAAGGGACTGTCCCTTTGTCACATCCGGGACTGGCCCTAGACCGGCTTGACCTCCAGCTTTATCCCCTCGGCACAGGAGTCGCCCAAAACATCCGAAAGGGCCCAGGTCGCATATAGCGGCAAATAGAGAACCGCTCCGTTGCGCTCAACGTTGCCTCTCGAGAAAACAATCCCGAGCCTTACGCCATATTCAGCCGTATCAAGCACATGACCGAGCGCAGCGTGCGCGTGGTAATAGGAGCCCGATTTAACCTCGATCGGAACAGCCGTCCCATCCGGTCCGTCGACCACAAAGTCCACTTCACCGCGCTTTTTTGTCTGATAGTAGTAAAGCTGGCGATTTTGGGCAGCCAGCTGCTGGGCCACCACGTTTTCGTAAATGCCGCCCAGATTGGGCTCCTTGCTATCAAGATACGCCGCTTGGGCGACTCCAACGGGGTAGCGCGCCATCAACATGCCCGTATCCGATTGGTATAGCTTGAACTGCGATGGCCGTGCCGTCTTGAGCAGGGGCGACTTTGGCTCGGTTACGATATCGGCTTTGAGAGCAACGCCGGCATCGACAAGCCAGACAAAATCTCGCTGGTACTTCTCATAATGCGCCTTGGGGTCAATGGAATTGAGCACGAAACGCTTGTGTTCGCCCTCAAGCATAATGGGGAGCTGATCGTAGATGCTCTGCACCTGAAGGGCACGCCCGCTTGCATACTTGGAAATATCCCGTCGGTACTGTTCGTTGAGCTCGGACTGTAGCTGACGAACAGAGGCAAGGTCGCCCTGCGTGTCAAGGAAACGCTGCACGACCTCCGGCATTCCGCCGACAACGGTATAGGTCCTGAAGTTTGCCATCATCGCGTCATGAATGTAATCAGGAATGGGCCTCTCGCTGATACACGCGTCACGTATCGTTTGGCGAGCCCCCTCGCTCACTCCGGTTGCCCAGCAAAACTCCTCAAAATCGAGCGGGAACATCCTAAGCTCGTGGACATACCCCACGGGATAGGACCTGACGCCCTTGAACTGGGTCCCGAGCATTGATCCCGAAAACACCCAGTGGCAGCGCCCATCCTCAACAAGGAACTTTGCCATCGTCATGATGTCGGGGGCTTCTTGGACCTCATCGATAAACACAAGCGTTTTGCCTGGCGCAATCGACTTTCCCGAAAGAAGCGTCACCCTGCTGATGAAATCATCGGCATCCCGCGCCTCGAGAAGAGCATCTTTTGCCTGGCGATTTTCCATGAGGTTAAGCTCGATGTAGGTTGCATGGTTGGCTTTGCCAAATGCGCGAATCGAATAGCTTTTGCCGATCTGGCGAGAACCCGTAATGAACAAGGCCTTTTGCTCGGAAGACTTCAGCCAACGCTCCAGCTCTGCCGCTATTTTCCTGCGCAGCATAGGCCCTCCTCAGTGTCATCAAATGAAATGCAAAGTTTTATACGCTTGATTATCGATGAAATGCAGAGTTTTTAGAACCTAAAATCGGATGAAATGCAGAGATTTGAGATTACAAGCACAATAGAAGGAACACCACCGGCGAATGTGACAAAGGGACTGTCCCTTTGTCACATTGCGCTCGACTATTCGTCGACGATCTCGGCAAGCCAGACGTTCAGCGTATCGACCTCGGGGCAGCAGAACGTTGCCGTACCAGGCTCGTTGCCGGGCACGGTTCCGCCATAGCGCAAGATATCGATATAGGGAAAGCCCACATGGCAGGCCATGGCGCACATCTTGCCGCGATCTCGGTCGAAGTCAAAAACGTCGCCCGGCTTGTGCCCGTGATGGCAGCGGCATGTGCCCAACTGGTCCACGCAACTCACGCGGATACGTGGACGCTTTCCACGCGGCGCGCCGAGCGGCTTGCCCCCGCCCGCAGGCCTGGCGCCGTTCTCGCCAGCGTTACTCATGGTCGATCACATCCAGGCAGGCCTCGATGGGAAGGCCGGCCGACTTGTCCTCTTGGTCGGCATTGCGCTCGATAAGCTCCGCTACCACGCGCATGGCATCGCTCGTCGCGCGCTGAAGGCTCCAACCGGCCATAACGCGGCCGACGAGCACCGCCGAGAACGTGTCGCCCGTGCCCGGGAAATAAACCGGAATGAGCTCAAAGGGAATCGTAAAGTACTCCCCCGCCACATGGTCGTAACCGATAACCGCGTTCGTGCCATTGACCACGGCGCTCGTAATGACCACCGACTTGGCACCCAGCTCGCGCACGGCGTCCACAAGGGCGCGGGCCTCGTCGGGCGTGATTTGCTCGGCGATAGGCGTATCGGTGAGCAGGCATGCCTCGGTATAGTTGGGCACCGCGTAGTCTGCGCACTCCAGCAGATGCCGCATAAGGCCAATCGTGGACTCGGGCACGCCCGCATAGAGCTTGCCGTTGTCGCCCATGATGGGGTCGACGAACACCTTGGTACCCTTTTGCGCGCGACGGTGGCAGAAGTCCGAAATGATGCGCGTCTCTTCCTCGGTCACGATAAAGCCGGTCGAAATGGCGTCGAACTCAAAGCCGAGCTCCTCCCAGATGGCGAGGCTCTGGCGCACGTACTCGGTGGTGTCGTGGATGTAGAACTTGGGATAGTTGAGTGTATCGGACACCAACGCCGTCGGCAGATTGTGGATGCGATAGCCCATATGCGACAGCACCGGCAGCATGGCGGAAAGCGCGACCTTGCCGTAGCCGCACATATCGTTGATCAGCAGCAGCTGAGTGTTCTTCATGAGGGTCTCCCTTGGTTCGGGCACGGCGCAGCAGCGCCACAGTGCGACTAAGTGTAGCGCAGGGAGCACGGCAGGCGGGCGCTGGTGCCGTGGAGGTCGAATTGTTGCGGAAAGGTTACGGGAAGGAAGTTAGTCGTTGGGGACGTTCTTAAATGACTAGGCAAACAAGACCGTCCCCAACGACTACCGAAGCGGACCGTGGCGGAATCACAGGTTGAGGACGGACAGCGAAAACGCTCCTAGGCGAGCAAGGTGGCGTGAAAGAGGAGGGCATAGGCCTCGTGGCCATGCCCGACGATTGAACGCCAGATTGCCGCTTAGGAGCGTTTGCAGCGTCGGCCGGTTACGGCGTTTGGTAAAACGCCGTAACTATAAGGTCATGCCGCCGAAGTTGAAAGGCAGATTGCCGCTCTGGCGGGTTTGCAGCGTCGAGCCGTTACGCGGTTTGGTAAAACCGCGTAACAACTAGTTTGGTACCTTGACATTGATTTCTCACGCTCCTAAATTGGTTAGGCACAAAACAATTCCACTACCTAACTAAAGAAAGGAGCAACACTAATTCATGTGCGATGAACCTCTTAACCTTTGTTCGCACGAGCCCGGCGGCGACCCGTCACAGCCGGCGGATGCACCCGAAGCGGTTAGCTCAGAAGACAAGCTTGCCAAGCGCATCCTCAATGGCCTGGGCTTTTGCGGCCATTACATGCATTTTCATGGCGGAGGCGTGTCCGGCAAGGCGCCCATCATCTGCCTGCTGGCCAAGCAACCCGGCGGCGAGATGTCGCAGCAGGAACTCGGCATGCACTTTGACCTCAAGCCGGGGTCGCTTTCCGAGATCCTGTCCAAACTCGAGCTCAACGGCCTCATCGAGCGCAGCCGTAACCCCAAGGATCGACGGCAGCTCACCATTCGCCTGACCGAAACCGGCCGGGAAAACGCCCGCATCGACCAGGCAGCCCGCATTCGCTTTAGAGAGCAGGCCTTTGGTGCCCTCACCCACGACGAGCGCGAGCAGCTCGCCGAAATGCTCGAGAAAATCCGTGTAACCTGGGAGGAACTGGATGATTAAAACCCTCATGGGCAGCATCCGCGACTATATAAAAGTCACCGTTGCCACGCCGTTGCTCGTGCTTGGCGAGGTGCTCTGCGAGATGCTGATTCCATTTATCACCGCCAACCTGATCGACGCCATCAAAGATGGCACCACCGTAGCCGAGATGCTTCCCACCGCGGGCTTTTTGGTGCTCATCGCGCTGACGTCGCTTGCTTTTGGCGCCGCTGCCGGCGTCACCTGCAGCCATGCGAGTTGCGGCTTCGCTAAGAACCTGCGTCACGACCTGTTCTACAAGATCCAGACGTTCAGCTTTGCCAACATCGATGAGTTCTCGAGCTCCTCGCTCGTCACGCGCCTGACCACCGATATCAACAACGTGCAGCAGGCCTTTATGATGATCATCCGTATCGCCGTGCGCGCGCCGCTGGTATTGATCTTCGCCTTTACCATGGCATTTATCATGGGCGGCAGCGTCGCCATGGTCTACCTGGTCATCATTCCGCTGCTGGGCTTTGGGCTGTTCTTTATCATCTTTAAGGTGCGTCCCATCTTCTCGCGCGTGTTCCACAAGTACGACGCCCTTAACGAGTCCGTCGAGGAAAACGTCACCGGCATGCGCGTGGTCAAGAGCTACGTGCGCGAAGACTTTGAGAAGGAGAAGTTCGCGACCGCCGCACGCGACGTCCAGATGGACTTCACCCGCGCCGAGAAGCTGCTTGCCTTTAACAACCCCATGATGAACATCTGCGTCAACGGCGCGTTTGTCGTCATCATCTACCTGGGCTCCAAGCTCATCATCACGAGCCAGGGCACGCTGTTCGACGTGGGCCAGCTCTCCTCGATCTTTACCTATGGCTTCCAAATCCTCATGAGCCTGATGCAGCTATCGATGATCTTTGTCATGGTGACCATGGCCGACGAATCGGCGCACCGCATCACCGAGGTGCTGGCCGCCGAGCCCACGATCGCCGATCCCGCCGAGCCCGTGCTCGAGGTCGCCGATGGCTCCATCGACTTTGACCACGTGAGCTTTAAGTATTCCGCGCATGCGAAGCGCCAGGCGCTCGACGATATCGACCTGCACATTAAGAGCGGCGAGACCATCGGCATCATCGGCGGCACCGGCTCGGCCAAGTCCACGCTCGTAAACCTCATCGCCCGCCTGTACGACGCCACCGAGGGTACCGTGCGCGTGGGCGGCGTGGATGTACGCGACTACGACTTGGACGCCCTGCGCCACCAGGTGGCCATGGTGCTGCAGAAAAACGTGCTGATTAGCGGCACGATTGCCGAGAACCTGCGTTGGGGCGACCCGAACGCCACCGACGAAGA
>JAXKHW010000125.1:0-8956 GCA_036549635.1 Collinsella sp.
CCTCATTGCCCGCCTGTACGACGCCACCGAAGGCACCGTGCGCGTAGGCGGCATGGACGTGCGCGACTACGGCTTGGACGCGCTGCGCCACCAGGTCGCCATGGTGCTGCAGAAAAACGTGCTGTTTAGCGGCACCATTGCCGAGAATCTGCGCTGGGGCGACCCGAACGCCACCGACGAGGAGGTCCGCGAAGCGGCACATCTGGCCTGCGCCGACGAGTTTGTCGACGGCTTCCCCAAGGGCTATGACACCTGGATCGAACAGGGCGGCTCCAATGTTTCCGGCGGTCAGAAGCAGCGCCTGTGCATTGCGCGTGCCCTGCTGCGTCGCCCCAAGATCTTGATCCTGGACGACTCCACCAGCGCCGTCGACACCAAGACCGACGCCAAGATTCGCGCAGGACTGGCAAGCTATCTGCCCAACACGACCAAGCTCATCATCGCCCAGCGCATTAGCTCCGTGCAGGACGCCGACCGCATCATCGTCATGGAGGGTGGCCACATCGCGCAGATCGGCAACCATGATGAACTGCTTAAGACAAGCGAGATCTATCGCGAGACCTTTACCTCGCAGAACAAGATGTCTGCCGAGGGCGAAGGGGCCGTCGAGGCCGACACCGAGGCATCCGCAACGCAAGCTCAGACCCAGGAAGGAGGCGAGGCACATGAGTAAGGCAACGACCGCCGAGCGCGCGCTCAACCGCAAGGGCGGCACCATGTCGCGCCTCATCAAGACGCTCTTTGGCTTTTACCCCGTGCTTTTGCCCCTCGTCGTCGCCGGCGTGGTGCTCTGCGCCATCATCAACTCCATCGGCGCGACCTTCCTTCAGAGCGCCCTGCAGATTATTAGCGAATCGTGGCAGTCGGGCGATTGGGGAGCCGCGCAGCCCAAGATCGCACAGCTCGTGACCACCCTCGCCTGCATCTACGGCATCGGCATCCTGTCCTCGCTCTTCTGGAACCGCGCCATGGCCATCGTCACGCAGGGCTCGCTGGAGAAGCTGCGCGAGAAGATGTTCAACCGCATGCAGGACCTGCCGATCCGCTACTTCGACACGCACCAGCGCGGCGACATCATGAGCCACTACACCAATGACATCGACACGCTGCGCCAGATGATCAGCCAGTCGCTGCCCAACCTGCTCATGACGGTCATCGTCATCGTCACGGTGTTCTTTATCATGCTGTACTACAGCGTGTGGATGTGCTTGGTCATTATTGCCGGCGTCGCCTTTATGACCTTTATGACCAAGCTGCTCGGCTCCAACTCCGCGCGCTTCTTTATTGCGCAGCAGACCGAGCTCGGCGTTGTCGAGGGCCATATCGAGGAAGTCATGAACGGCCAGAAGGTCGTCAAGGCATTCTGCCACGAGTCTGCCGCCGAAGCCGATTTTGACGAGCGCAACGAAAAGCTCTTCGAGGTCTCGCAGAAGGCCAACATGTACGCCAACATCCTCATGCCCATCCTTATGAACCTGGGCAACCTGCTCTACGTGCTGGTCGCACTGGCCGGCGGCATTTTCCTAGCGCTGGGCGTGCCCAACCTGAGCATCTCGGGCATGGCGCTGTCCATCGCCGTCGTGGTGCCGTTCCTCAACATGACCAAGCAGTTCTGTGGACAGATCGGCCAGATCTCGCAGCAGATCAACGCCGTGGTCATGGGCCTCGCCGGCGCCGACCGTATCTTTGAGCTCATCGACGAGGAGCCCGAAGCCGACGAAGGCTATGTGACGCTTGTCAACGCTCAGGTGAACCCCGACACCTGGCAGCTCGAGGAGGCCGACCACCACACTGGCATGTGGGCGTGGAAACATCCGCACCGCGCAACCGGCGAGATCGAGTACGTGCCGCTGCGTGGCGACCTGGTCATGGACAACGTCGACTTTGGCTACACGCCCGACCACGAGGTGCTGCACGGCGTGTCCGTGTTTGCCAAGCCGGGCCAGAAGGTCGCGTTTGTCGGCGCCACCGGTGCCGGTAAGACGACCATCACCAACCTCATCAACCGCTTCTATGACATCGCCGACGGCAAGATTCGCTACGACGGCATCAACGTCAACAAGATCCGCAAGGCAGACCTGCGCCGCTCGCTGGGCGTGGTGCTGCAGGACGTAAACCTGTTCACCGGCACCGTGATGGATAACATCCGCTACGGCAATCTGGATGCCACCGACGAGGAGTGCATCGCGGCAGCAAAGCTCGCCGGCGCGGACGACTTTATCACCCGCCTGCCCGACGGCTACGACACGATGCTCACCGGCAACGGCGCCCAGCTGTCGCAGGGCCAGCGCCAGCTGATCTCGATCGCACGCGCCGCCGTCGCCGATCCGCCGGCGATGATCCTGGACGAGGCCACGTCGAGCATCGATACCCGCACCGAGGCCATCGTGCAAGCCGGCATGGACAAGCTCATGGAAGGCCGCACGACGTTTGTCATCGCGCACCGCCTGTCCACCGTGCGCAACTCCGACGCGATCATCTGTCTGGATCACGGCCGCATCATCGAGCGCGGCAACCACGACGAGCTGATTGCCAAGCGCGGGTATTACTACCAGCTCTATACCGGAGCGTTTGAGCTGGAGTAGTTCGGCTCGCCGAGATGGCCGATTTGCCGCTCATTCGTCGGGCATGACCCTAAGGTCAATGCCCTCCTCTTTCGGGGCAAATCGACTCATCTCAGCGACCCAAACACAATGCGCCGCAACGAATAAAGCCTCCGCAGTTCATCATATGAGCTGTGGGGGCTTTTTTCATGCCGGCCGGAAACCGTATCCCACTTTTCGGGCCCAAAATGGGATGCCGTTTCCCGCTGGACCCCCTCCGGGAAACGGCATCCCATTTCAAGGGGGTAAACCGGGATGTGATTTCCCCTAACGGCACCTTTGGGAAGCCGCATCCCGCTCTAGACGCACAAAACGGGATGAGCTTTCCCATGGTGATCCAAGACCAGAAGCATGTCCGATAGCGCGGCCAGGTCAAGAACAACAAGGCAAGCGTCACGCCAATTTGGACGAGCGTCTGCTGCAGTTTGAGGCTGCTGGCCCATATGGTAGAGTTAACCACCCATGAATTTCAGCACACTGCGTGCTACCTGTTCTTTTGTCATTTAGGGGAGTGAACTTGTGAATACTTCTGTCGCCAAGAAGGCCGGCCAGGCGGTGCGCCTGCTCATGATGGTGCTCACGGCAGTTCTCATCTTCTTCTTCATCAATGTTATGCTGCTCGTCTCCGATATCCAGGGCACGGCGCGTGTGGTCAACTACGCCGGTCTGGTGCGCGGTACCACGCAGCGAATCGTTAAGCTCGAGGATGCGGGCCAGCCTCAAGATGACCTGCTCAAAGCCGTGGATTCATACATCAACGGTTTGCGTTACGGAAGTGACGACCTCAACCTCGTCCGTCTCGACGACGATGAGTATCAGGCAAAAATGACCGAGCTTGCAAATTATTTTGATGAGCTTTGCACCGAGATCATCCGTGTGCGCGAAGTCGGCTACGAGAACACCGACATCATCTCCATGAGCGAGGAATTCTTTGGCATTTGCGACGATGCTACGCGACTCGCAGAGGACTACTCTCAGGAGAAGGCGTCGGCGCTCAACTATCTCGAGGGCTTGGTGATCATCGACATCGTGGGCTTGGTGGCGACCTTTGCGGTCGAACTCGTTCGCGCGGTGCGCACCGCCGCGCTCAATCGCGAACTGCAGAGCAAAGTCTATCTCGACGAAGCCACGGGGCTGCCCAACAAGAACAAGTGCGAGGAGATCTTGGGGCAGGAGCAGCCTGTCTCCGCGGAGGAGCCCGTTGCGGTGTGCGTCTTCGACCTTAACAATCTGCATATGGTCAATAACAACTTCGGCCATGAGAAGGGCGATGAATACATTCGCTCTTTTGCCCAACAACTGGGAAGTGTGGCGTCGGAGACGTGCTTTGTGGGTCGCGACGGCGGCGATGAGTTTATCGCGGTGCTGCGGGATGCCGACCGAGCCGCTGTGGAATCTTGTCTCACTCGGATTCGCGCGAACGTGAACGAGTATTCCGAAGTCCACCCCGATATGCCCATCAGCTACGCGGTGGGCTATGCGCTTTCCAGCGATTTTGACGAGCCGCCTACCATGCGCGAACTCTTTTCCCAGGCCGACAAGAACATGTACGTCGATAAGAACCGCGTAAAGACAGCCGAGGCAGCCGGGCCGCAACGCGAGGACCGCTAAACCCGTAGCAAAGGGTAGCTAATTTGGGACGGGACTCTTTTGGCTACTTGAGGAGTTGGGCCATGGCGTTGACGAATTTTTGTACTTGGAGGGTGGGCTCGAGCGGATAGTGCAAAAAGACCGGCACCTCTCGCCCGCACAGGAACGGCACGCCCACAAAGGCCGGGTGCACCCCCGACCATGCGCCGCAGGTGAGCACCGCGTCGCCCTTTTCCTCTGCCTCGTTAAAGAGCGCAAAGTCAAAGCTGTCCACGTCGATCACGTCTACGCCGCCGTCGGCCAACAGATCGATACGCAGACTGTCCATAGCGTCGTTGCCGTGACGGAGCACGCGCAGGCGCATGCCCTCTAAGTCGGCAACTGTGATGCGCGTCTTGCGCGCCAGCGGGCTCGTGCGCGGCAGGTCGATATAAAACGGCACGTTAACGATGCGAAGCTTTTGGCAGGCGTCGCCCCAGCGTGGAGTAGAAAAACTCGACTGCACTACATCCACCTCGCGGCCCAAGCTGCGCATGACGGATTCGCGCTCGTCATAGAGGTCGCTTACCGGCACGATCTCAAATCGCAGCGATGGTTCCAGATCGTGGATGTCCGTCCACATCGACAGCGTTTGGCGCCCCGGGCACATCATCGACACGCCCAGACGCACGGCACCGCCATCGCCCGCCGCGCGTCGGGCGCGACGCAGCGCATCCTCGGACTGCCGCATGATCGAGCGCGCGTCGTCCACCAGCAGAGCGCCCGCCGGCGTCACCTTAACACCCGAATGCGAGCGCTCGAACAACGTGATGCCAAACTCGGCCTCGAAGCCCGACACCTGCTTGACGAGCGCCGGGGTCGACACGCGCAATTTTGCCGCCGCACGCGAGAAGCTTCCCAGCTCCGCGGCGGCCGATATGGCCTCGAGTCGTCGATCGTACACGTCAATCTCCCGTTTCCAGACGCATGGCAATGAACTGCCGAAGGGGGTCGTTTTGGCAGGTCACGCGCTCAATTGAGAAAAAAACTGCATCGCACAGTATAAACCTACGGTTAACGCCATTCTAACAAATATGCAATTCACCTGCGCAAATGCAAAGCATACGATAACCAGCGAAAACCACGTGGGTCGGTTAATGGGAGCGACCCACCGGGAGGCACAAGAAGGGAAGTTCCTATGAGCAATTGGCTTAAGCTCGAGGGCGATGTCTGCGCCGTGACTGGCGCGCTCGGCGGTATGGGCGTCGAGATTTGCCGCGAGTTCGCCCGCAACGGCGCCAACGTCGTCCTGCTCGACCTGGACGAGGAGAAGGTCAAGGCTGCTGCCGCCGACCTCGCTGCCGAGTTTGGCATCCACGCCGAGGGTTACAAGATGAACGCCACCGACGAGGCCGAGGTTCAGGCCGCCGTCGACGCCACCATCGCCGACTTCGGTCGCGTCGACGTCCTCGTCAACACCGCCGGTATCCTGCGCTTCGCCGCCATGGAGGACCTGCCGCTCTCCGACTGGAATGAGGTCATCAACGTCAACCTCACCGGCTACTTCATCACCTCGCAGCGCTTTGGTCGCGAGATGATCAAGGCCGGCCAGGGCCGCCTGGTGCACATCTCGACCGTCGCCAGCCACTCCCCCGAGACGTTCTCGGGCGTGTACAGCTCCACCAAGGCGGGCGTCAACATGATGTCCAAGATGCTGGCTGCCGAGTGGGGCCCCTACGGCGTGCGCTCCAACTGCGTCGAGCCTTGCTTCGTTAAGACCCCGATGTCAGCCAACTTCTACGCCGATCCCGAGGTCGAAAAGAGCCGCAGCCGTCTGATCGCCACGCGTCGCATCGGCGAGGTCAGCGATATCGCCAACGCCGTCATGTTCCTGGCGTCCAAGCGCTCGGACTTTACCACCGGCGACGCCATCAAGGTCGATGGCGGCTTCTCCAATATGATGGGCGACCTCACCGCCAAGCCCGGCGGCCGTCGCGCCTATGCCGACAACTACCTTAAGAACAAGGGTGTCGAGCTCTGGTCCGATGAGTCCGGCGTCGCCAAGCCGACCGACCAGTAAACCAACCTGACAGGGAGGACCCGCAGACACGCCTGTTCCTCCCCCGTATCGATTAGAAAGAGTCCAATGGCTTCCACCAACTCCAACAAGGGTCGCGCCGTCGTGCTTTCCGCCGCGTGCGTCACCATGTTCTTCATCAGCTCCATCGCGCTGTATTCCGTCGTGAGCAAGAACCTGCTCGCCGTCTACCCCGAGTGGTCCAGCGCTCTTACCTGGGCCTTCCCGGTCTTTCAGACCATCATGGCCGTGACGGGCATCTTCGCCGGCCGCATCTCCGATAAGATCGGCCCGCGCAACGTCGTGATCGCCGCCGCCGTGTGCTACGGCCTGGGCTGGTTCATGTCCGGCACCGTCACCGAGCCGTGGCAGTTCTACCTGTGGTTCTCGCTCGTCGCCGCCATCGGCAACGGCCTGGGCTACAACCCGGCGCTCACCACCGGCCAAAAGTGGTTCATCGACAAGAAGGGTCTCGCCTCCGGCATCACCCTGGCCGCTTCGACCGCCGGCCCCGCCGTGCTGTCCCCGGTGCTCGCCTCGCTGCTCATCCCGAGCCTAGGCATCTTTGGCGCCCTCAAGGCACTCGGCGTCATCTTCTTTGTGACGATCGCCGCCTCCGCCCTGTTCCTGAAGGCCCCCGAGGCCGGTTGGCTGCCCGAGGGCTTCGAGGCCCCCAAGGGTGGCGCACATGCCGGCACCTTCGGCGACCTCACCCCGGGCGAGATGGTCAAGACCCCGCGCTTCTGGGTCCTCATCGTCACCTTCGCCTTTGCCGCCACCGCGGGCACCCTGCTCGTGGGCAAGGTTGCCTCCATCGCCGCCGTTCAGCTCTTCGCCGACCCCACGAGCGCCGCGGCCGTCGCCCTCGGCGGTGTGGTGGTCTCCGTCAACACCTGCGCCAACCTGGTTGGCCGTCTGTCCTTTGGCCAGATCATCGACAAGCTCGGCGCCTATAAGTCGCTGCTCATCAGCCTTGTCGTCACCATCGTCGCACTCGTCATCATGTCGATGAGCTTTACGCAGGCCATGTTCTTTGTTGCGCTCGCCCTGCTCGGCTTTAGCTTTGGCGCCCTGCTCGTCATCTACCCGCCGCTCACCGGTGGCGCCTTTGGTACCAGCAACATCGGCGTCAACTACGGCATCATGTTTTTGGGTTATGCCGCTTCCACCTGGATCAGCCAGCCCATCACCGCCGTGCTGTATCACGCCGAGGCCGGCAGCGCCGCCTATCAGCAGTCCTTCTACGGCGCCATTGTGATCGCCGCTATCGCCGTCGTGCTCACCGTCTACATGATGGTCTCCGACAGCAAGAAGAAGTCCGCCTAGTTTTACCGATGCGACAAAGGGACAGTCCCTTTGTCGCATTCCACCGGTCACCAGTATTAAGGAGTCGAAATGTCTGAGCTCAACCCCGTCCGCATTGCCGTTATCGGCGCCGGCGCCATGGGCCGCAACCACATCCGCTTTGTCACCGAGGAGCCCGAGGCCGAGCTCGTCGCCATCGCCGACGCCTTTGAGGGCGCCCGCGCCACGGCTGAGGCCGCCGGCGTGCCGTTCTTCACCGATCCCGCCCAGATGATGGACGAGGTTAAGCCCGAGGCCGTCATCATCGCCACGCCCAACGACCTGCACCTGGGCGTTGCCCGCGAGGCTGTGAAGCGCAACATCGTGCCGCTGGTCGAAAAGCCGATCTCCAACGATCTCGAGGATGCCCAGGCTTTCGCCGCCGAGGCCGAGACCGCCGGCGTGCCCGTGCTCGTGGGCCAGCATCGTCGCCACAATCCCTTCGTCAACAAGGCCAAGGAGATCATCGAGTCTGGCGAGCTGGGCAAGCTCACCGTGTCGAGCTTCCACTACATGATCTATAAGAATGACGAGTACTTCGACGTCGAGTGGCGCCGCAAGAAGGGCGCCGGCCCGATCCTGGTCAACCTGGTGCACGACGTCGACCTGCTCCGCTACCTGCTGGGCGAGCCCGTTGCCGTCCAGGGTATGCAGTCCAGCGCCGCCCGCGGTTTTGAGACCGAGGACTCCGCCGTGGTCAACGTCCGTTTTGCCGATGGCGCGCTCGCAAGCATGACCATCTCCGACGCCACCGCCAGCCCCTGGAACTGGGAGGCAACCGCTCGCGAGGATCCGCAGTACCGCCCCTTCGACGCCGACGCCTACTTTATCGGCGGAACCTTGGGCGCTCTGTCGCTGCCCCGCCTGCACCAGTTCTCCTACGACGGCGCCTCCAACTGGCACAAGCCGCTGCAGATGGAGATTCCGGCCGTCGACCCGGCACTGCCGCACAAGATGCAGCTCAAGCACTTTGTGAAGGTTGTCCGCCGCGAGGTCGAGCCCGTCGTGACCCCCGCCGATAACGTCAAGACGCTCACGCTGCTTAACGCTATCAAGGAGGCCGCCGAGACCGGCCAGCTCGTCGAGCTGTAATGCTTTAGGGCGAGCCGCGGCAGACTCCCCGCCGAGCGCCTTGGCCCGCCGCCAACAAGCCCCTCTTCTTTACCCCGCGAGCAGCCTCCTGCCCGCGGGGCATTTTGCTACCTTGCCGGCGATTTTTCTGGGACGGGGCGGCAAAAGTGGCTAAAAGAGTCCCGTCCCAAAATGACTACTTGGGTGGAGTGGCGGGTGGTATCCTTGGTAGCCCTGTGCTGCAAACGCACCTTAAACGCAAGGAGTCCCATGGATCTTATCGCCCAGCTCG
>JAXKHW010000126.1:0-13595 GCA_036549635.1 Collinsella sp.
GATGGGGGAGAGTGCGCCGGCAAACAGCGTGATCGTCCCCTGGAACACGGCGACGGGCAGGGCGGAGAAAATGCAGCCGCGGCCAAGCGACGCCGTCATGGTGCAGACGATGATGCAGTCCAATGCGCCTTTCAGGGCAAGCGTTGACCAGTCACCGAGCAGACCGTCCTGGATCGATCCCACAATGGCCATGGCGCCGATACACACGGTGAGTGAAGTCGAGACAAAAGCGTTGGTGAACTCGTTATCGCCCTCGCTGCCGGTTTTGCGCTTGAGCCATTCGCCAAGGTTCTCGATGGCGGCCTCCAAGTTGATGGCCTCGCCGATGAGCGAGCCGAGGGCGAACGAGACGATGAGCATGGTGGTGCCGGTGGTCGCTAGCGCCTTCCCATCGATAAGGAGCATCTTTTGCATGGTGCCGCCAAGGCCGATAAACAGGACGCACAGCCCCGATGCTTTCATGAGCGTGTCTTGGATGCGCGGTGTAATGAAGCGGCCGCCCGCTAATCCCAAAAGACCGCCCGCAACTAAAAGCACAACGTTGATGATTGTTCCCAAGCCCGGCATGAGCCCTCCTGTATTGATGCCAACGTGGCAATCGTAGCAGAACGAAATGCGAGGTACATCGCGACTCATCTAATACGTTATATAAGTGGTATTAGGAATGATGCGCGGCATTTAAGCCTCAGGTGGTTGTCGGGACATAGGGATAGTATTCAAAGCGCAGTGTCATAAGCCGCTGTGGGGATTCAATAGCCGCGGCGATGATATTGGCATCGCGGGCACGATCAAACCCTTCGAGTTCGATCTGATACGAGACGTCTTGCATAATGTCCAGACGTCGCCAGGCTAGGAGTGTGTCACCATCGAATTCTAAGGTCTTGCCTCCGTCTGGAGCAACGGCGTATAAACGCAGCTTGGCGGTGGTTGCAGGGTCGACAACCGTGACCTTTTTAATTTCGTTTCGAGTATTCTTGGCGCCCAACAAGGTGAGCAGTGTTGGGGCCACGACCTCGCCCGATGGCAAAAAGACGACTTCGATGGATTCAGGAAATGCGATGATGGCTGACTTGCGGACGGGCTGATTGGCGGCGGCAACTTCGATGTTCGCAGCGTCGATGACCTCTGTGTGGTCGAGCGCGGCAAGCACGCAGCAGTTACCTTCATCGATCTCTTGAGGATCAGCAAGCCCCAAGCTGTCCGCGAGCTCGGGATTGTTTGGATCGGCAGCGGGCTCATTCGGTGCTTCGAGAGAAGCTGGGACGCTGTTTGTCGGCGATGGCGTGTCGCCCGCACCTGCTTCTTTGTCCGCGCTCTCTTCTTGTATGGTTGCGTTGATGGGCTCGTCGTTTGAGGGGAGCGTCTTGGCGTCAAGCGCGGAGGGGAGAATTCCGATGGCTCCGGATCCGCTCCACTCCATTTCGAGAAGCGCCGGGTCGGCAAGAATGCGTTGCCTGCTTTGCGCGTGGGCATCGATTTCAATAGGGCCTGCCTCTATCCCTCGTGTAAGGCTGAGTGATCCGGCTGGCTTCTCGAAATGAGCGTCTGTGTCTTTGGTGCTGACGGCGTAGAACAGCAGGGACGCTTCTCCCGCCGCGATGGCATCGGTGTCGGCTTTGGTCAGCCGCAACGATGCCGTGAATGAGAGGGTGGGCTGCGTGTCGTCTGCATTCGCGGCGGCGCAGCCCAGACATATACCGCCTCCTTTCTCAAAAAACGTACCGTCGAAGGCGACCTTCGCTCCGTTCGCCGAGTCATCGATCGAAACGATGTCGATGCGCAGCTCTAAATTGCATGGATCGCCATCTGCGTCGAGCACAACCGAGCGCCACGTGCAGACGGCGTACCCCGCCTGGGAGCCGTTTGCCTTGTTCGAACGATTGATATCCACGACTATCGAACCGTCCGTATTACGACGAAGGCATCCCGAGGTTGAGATTGCAGCCTGTGCGATCGAAAAACGTTTGCACGCAATGGCGCTCGACGGATTTGATGCGGAGCTTAGGGCTGCTGGTAAGGAGTCTGCCATGACAGGAGTCGCCCAAGCGGCGACAGGCGTTCCGGTTGCGAGCGCGCCGCAGAGTGCGACGACGGGCAAAAGGTTCTTCGATGCCATGGGGTCTCCTTAGCTAATTTAGTGCGGCCTGTCCGTGTTTTGTTTCTGGCTGCGTTTGATGTGCAGGCCGAGGCCGGCGGTTCCCGCGCCTGCTGCTGTGGCGCCTGCTGCCAAGAGCCATCGTCTGTCGCCTGTCTGCGCCAGCGGTTCCTTGCGGTCGCCGCGGTCGAGCTCCGAGAGGTCGACCGTCACTTGCGTGGCGGCCTGCGCCTGTTCTTGCTGGGCAAAGGCCATGGCTGGGCCAAACGCTAGGATGCTGACGGCGGCGGCCAGGGCGACGGCCTTATGCCGTGTGCGCACCGGGCTCGACCGTCCAGGTGATCGTTGCAACCTGATCGCCTTCGCCGGTTACGTGGAAGATATCGCGCGTGACGCGGGCGACGTTTCCGCTTGTCTTGAGCTTAATTTTGTCCGTGCCGCCGGCAATGCCCTGGTAGCCCATGTCGAAGGCTGCGTTCTTGGAAAGATCGAGGCCCGTCCCCTGCATTGCGGCGCTGGCGTTCTGGAGTGCGCCGTCGGGGCCGACCTTAAAGTCGATGGAGTTCTGTGCGGTTCCGGCCTTGGCGTCGGCAGCAATGGTCCAGGTGTTCATGGCGTCGATCTTCATGTTGGTGACATGGATGCCGTAGGCCGAATGATTGTCGATGGTGGTCGCGTCTTCTGAGGGGCCCTGAAGCGTGCCGTCGGCCTTGGCGATGAACGGAATAACCGTCGGAACTTTGAAATTAACGTGGTCGATCTCGGTCTTGACCATTACCTTCGTGCTTCCAACACGCCCGGCTGCCATAGCTGGCGTCGGGGCGGCGCCCATTGCGAGCGCGAGCGCGAGCCCTGCGCCCACGACGAGCGCTCTGGCTCCGTTCATGTTCCTGGTGATGTCCATGGTCGTTCCTTTCTATTCGCCGCGGGCCGTCCCCGCGATGATTGGACGAATGCTGGTGAATTGCGTGCGGTGCCGCGTCGGCCGGAAAGCTAGTTCTCGGCTTGCTCAACCCGTACCTTGACACGTGTCGGATTGCCGTGGCTGTCGAGAGTCTTTGCATCGAGTGCCTGGATCTCGATGTACGCCTCGCCTTCTTTGATGTCGCCGGCGGGGCACGTTTCGATTGTCTTGCCGGTCTCGACCACACCGGATTCGTACATGGTCTCATCGTTTTGGATGACGCGGAATCGCTGGGGAAATTTATTGTCTTGGACGTTTTGCACGTTGACGCGCAGCTTGCCGTCCTCCTGCAGCTGAGCGACCGGTGCGACCGAAATCGTCATCATGTTGTCGCGGACGATGGCGTCGAGCTCATCTTGGATTTCCTGGCGCGTTTTGCCCTCGGCCGTCGTAACCGAAGCGCCCGCCTCGGGTACGGGCTGCGACTGCCAAACGTATAGTCCTACGGCGACAAGGGCGCAGACGATGGCCAAGCAGGCAACGATGAGCTTCTTGCGACGACCCAGGTCCGCAAAGCGGGGCGGCTTCTTCGCGCTCATGCGGCATCCTTGGCGGTATAGATGCGCGCAAAGGTGGACGGGTTCGCTCCAAAGAGCATGTGAAGCATCAGGCGGCGTGAGTAGACAAGCTCGTCGAAGTCGGGAGGGAGCTCGATGTCGTGGATATGCGCGATGCGGTGGGCGAGCGCCGAGAACGACTCGGGGTCGCAGATCACATCGGTGGTAACGTGGTAGACCGTCGTATCGGGGAATGCCTCTTCGTCGAAAGGCAGGAGATGGGGATCGTCGTCGACTTCGATGGCGATGCCGTACTGGGGCCAGTAATATGCCATGGGAACCTCCCTGCTTCTGGGGCCAAAACTTCTATCGGTTTTGGCTGTCGACGCCGACCGTATCAGCCGCTACTTGACCAATTTCTGACCAAATGCTTGACGGATTGGCGTCTCCGCAGATAAAAGGCGGCAAAAAATACTTCAACTTTTTTCGAGCGACAATCGAGCGATCGGCGACGGCAGGGCGATATGTGTCAAAAACATCGTCTGTCGAGGAAATCCAGCCGCTCACCGAATTACACGAACGTAAAAAACGCCAATTATGGAGACGGTCTCGAACACGTCGACGAAACGATGCGGTAACATCTCCCTGCAAACACTGTAGTTAGCTAAAGGGGGAGTTCGCGTGCCTGCAACCATTAAACCCTTCACCGACGAGTTCGAAGAGTATGGTCGCGATGAGTCTCGCACATCGGGCGAGGCCTCGAGCATCTCGTTTCCGACAACGGAGGACGAGGTCCGCGCCATTTTGAAAAAGCTCCATGTCGAGCGTGTCCCGGTGACGGTTCAGGGCGCCCGGACCGGTCTTGCCGCCGGCGCCGTGCCTCATGGCGGTCACATTCTCAATACTTCCCGCATGAATCGCTACTTGGGCCTTCGCCGCGATGAACAAGGCCAATTTCTGCTGCGCGTGGAGCCGGGCGTTGTGCTTTCGGAACTGCGCAAGCAGCTGGGCAAGAAGGTGCTGCCGACCGCTGGTTGGGACCAGGCATCGCTTGAGGCCTACGAGGAGTTCCAAGAGGCCCCCGAGCAGTTCTTTCCCACCGATCCCACCGAGACGTCTGCCTGTCTGGGCGGCATGGCGGCATGTAACGCCTCCGGTGCCCGCAGCTACGCCTACGGCCCCATGCGCCCACATATCACGGGACTCCACGTCGCGCTGGCTGATGGCGATTTTCTTGAGCTTCAGCGCGGCGAGGCTTTTGCCCAGGGCCGTCACCTGTCGCTCGTGACGGCAGCGGGCCGTACGCTCGAGCTCGATCTTCCCGGATATACCATGCCCAAGACAAAAAATGCCTCAGGCTATTTCGTTGCGGACGAAATGGACGCCATCGACCTCTTTATCGGTGCTTGCGGCACGCTCGGCGTTATCACCGAGCTCGAGATTGCCCTGCAGGCGGCGCCTGCGGTCGTTTGGGGTGTGAGCTGTTTCTTTGACAGCGAAGACAAGGCCGTGTCCTTCACCGATTCTGTGCGTCCCGTCCTGTCCCACGCGGCTGCCATCGAATATTTCGATGCGGGCGCCCTGGATATCCTGCGTCGTCAGCGTGAGCAGTCGACGGCGTTTGCCTCGCTGCCGGCGCTCGACAAAGAGGCCAAGGTCTGTGTCTACGTGGAGCTCGACTGCGACGACGAAGTTCAGGCGACTGAGGAGCTGTATCACTTGGGGTGGGTACTGGAGCTTGCGGGCGGCAGCGACGATGCGACATGGGTCGCGCGCACCGAGGTCGATCGCGAGTGTCAGCGATTCTTCCGTCATGCGGTGCCCGAGAGCGTCAACATGCTCATCGACGAGCGCCGCCGCACGGATCCCACCATCACCAAACTGGGCTCGGACATGTCGGTGCCCAACGCACGCCTTGCCGATGTCGTGGCCCTCTATCGCCGCACACTGGCCGAAAGCGGGCTTGAATCTGCTGCCTGGGGGCACATCGGTAACAACCATCTGCATGTGAACATCCTGCCGCGCGATGCGCAGGACTACCGTCGCGGTGGCGAGCTGTTTGCCCGGTGGGCTGCGGAGGTAACGGCTATGGGCGGTGCCGTTTCTGCCGAGCACGGCGTCGGCAAGATCAAGGCGGGCTTCTTAGAGACGATGTACGGTCACGAGGCCATGGTCGAGTCGGCGCGGCTCAAGCTCCAGCTCGATCCCGACGGGCAGCTGGGTCGCGGCAACCTGTTTTCGGAGAAGCTCTTGGATGAGCTCGTCCAGAAAGGGGGCGCGTGAAGATGAGCGATTTCCATATGGTAGTGTGCGTCAAGGCCGTGCCGGGAAGCACCGAGGTCAAGATGGACCCCAAGACCAATACCATCGTGCGCGATGGCAAGCAGGCGGTCATTAATCCCTTTGACGCGAGTGCTTTGGAATGCGCGCTGGCGCTGAAGGACGACTTTATCGGCTTTGGCATGGACGTGCGTGTGACAGTGGTGTCGATGGGCATCCCCGCGACCGAGTCGCTGCTGCGCGACTGCATCGCCCGAGGCGCCGATGATGCGCTGCTGCTGACCGACCGAGCCTTTGCGGGCGCCGATACTCTGGCAACCACCTATGCCCTCAAGTGCGGCATCGAAGCGCTCGACGAGGACTTCGACCTGCTCATCTGCGGCAAGATGGCGGTGGATGGCGATACGGCCCAGATCGGCCCCGAGCTTGCCGGTGCCTTTGAGATTCCCTGCGTGACCGACGTGAGCTGCGTGCAGAGCGCGGGCTTTACGACATGTGGCTCGCTGGCGCTCGTTCACGGATGCGATGCCGGCGAGGAGACAGTGTACCTTGAGATGCCGTGCGCGATGACGACTGCCAAGGAGATTGGTCAGTTGCGTATGCCGAGTATTGCCGGTATTCGCGCGGCAGAGGAGGCGGACGTGCGCGTGGTCAGTGCCGCCGACGTGAACGCCGACCCCGTGCGTTGCGGTCTTGCCGGGTCGCCGACACAGGTCGTGCGCTCGTTTGTGCCCGACCGTGACCAAACGTGCGAGACCGTTGAGGGGACGGCGTCCGAGCAGGCGGCAAAGCTTGCCAAGATTATCGAGGGGATGGCATAGATGAGCGGACTGATTATCGATAGCGAAGCCTGTATCGGCTGCGGTCGCTGCGTTCGCGCCTGTGCCTCGGGCGGCATCGTAGTGGAAGGCGAGCGGCCCAACCGTTGCGCCCGCGTAACCGACGGCTGCATCCTATGCGGCGGATGTGTCGACGCCTGCCCTGTCAACGCTATCTCGATCGAGCGTGACGAGGCCGCTGGTGCGGTGGACCTTGATGCATATCGAGACATTTGGGTCTTCGTGCAGACTGACGAGCACGACGCCGTGGCTCCCGTGGCCTACGAGCTCATGGGCAAGGGGCGCGAGCTTGCCGATGCTCGCGGCTGCTGTCTGGTGGCACTGGTCGGCATGAGCCCCGAGGGCTCGCTCGGGGACCTGGAACATCTGGTTTGCGCGGGCGCCGACGAAGTCCTGGCCTGTCGCGACGAGCGTCTGCGCCAAAACGATGCGGAGGTCTACGCCCACTTGATCTGCGATTTGGTAGCCGAACGCAAACCCGAGGCCATCCTATACGGTGCGACCGCTTTTGGTCGCGAACTGGCACCCGGCGTTGCCGTGCGTTTGCAGACGGGCCTTACGGCTGACTGCACCGTACTTTCGATGGATACAGAGACGGGACTGCTGCAACAGACGCGTCCGGCGTTTGGCGGCAACCTGATGGCCACCATCATTTGCCCCAACCACCGTCCGCAGATGGCAACGGTGCGCCCCGGTATCTTTAAGGCTCCCGACTTCGACTACGGCCGCTCCGGCACGATCACCCAGATATCACTTGCGGATGATGCTAAGGCTCGTGTCGAGATCTCGATTCCCGCCGAGGAGTGGGGGCAGCAGGCATCAATTGCCGATGCCGAGCGCCTGGTCGTGGTGGGTCGCGGCATTGGTTCTAAGAAAAACCTGCCGCTGATGCGAAGGCTCGCCGAGGCTCTGGGAGCCGAGCTTGGCTGCACGCGACCTGTCGTGGAGGCCGGCTGGTTGGAGTATCGCCATCAGATTGGCCAGACGGGCGTATCGGTTTCGCCCAAGCTTCTCGTGAGTATCGGTGTTTCGGGCGCCATCCAGCATCTTGCCGGCATCGGTGGGGCGGAGTGCATTATCGCCATCAACGAGGACCCGGATGCCCCCATCTTTGGTGCTGCCCAGTACAAGGTTGTTGGGGACGCCGCCGAGGTTGTCGAGGAGCTGCTGGCCCAGCTTGAGTGCTAGGCGCGCGCCAGCCAGTCGCGCATCTCGTTCTTTAGGCGCTCCCAGGTCGCTTGCGTGGCGGGATTGGTAAAGGGGCGCGTAATGCCAAAGGGTGCGTCGAGCAGGCGGTAGATATCGCCCTGCTCGCGCGCCAGCGCGCGGCTCGCTGGATAGACGAGCTCAAACATAAAGCAGATGAGTCCCACCAGGTAGTCTGCGGGCTCGTTGCGTTCATCGCGTGCGACGCACCGATGCTCGTCAAAGGCGGCAAGCGTCGGTACCGAAAAGCGACTTGCTAGAAACGCGTCCTCATCCACTTTGAGGATGGTGTCGACGGTGCTGTCGGCGATGGTGCGCATAATGTCGATTTTGTCACCATCGCGCACGATATCGCAGAAGCACCGTGTACGCTCGTCGAGTTGTGCCGGCAGGCGAAAGTCGCTGTGATAGGCGATGCTCGCTCGGATGAGCTCGTCATGCGCACCGGTTTCGATAAAGTCACGGATGTTTGTCGTGGCGGGTGCATCGGCGGGATTCTCGCCAAAGAGGACCTCGATGCCCAGCGCCGCATGGCTCATGCTCTCGGCGTCCTTAAAGGTGTCCCAGCGTCGCAGCTGCTCAAAGCGGCCCATATCGTGTAGCAGGCCGCAAAGCCATGCCAGGTCAATATCTTCTGACGACCAGCCCTGCTCGCGCGCTACGGCATCGCATGCCTCGGCCACGTGGTACGTATGCTCGATTTTGAGCGCGATGCGTGGGTTGGTGGCGTCGTAGGCATCGGTGTAGCTTTTGAAGGCCGCGCGCGCCCGGTCTCGATCGATAGCTGTCATAATGACTTCCTAAAAAGTTGTGTCTTTCGATCCGGTGGCAATTGTAGGTGAACTCGGTTGCTGCCGGATGATGATTCTGCCGTGTCGCTACATGCGGCTCGGAGACCTTGTCAGGATGAGAAGCGTATGGTGTTCAAAATCGTTAGAACCGTCTGGCCGGTGATGCTTACCTATGTTGCAATAGGCGCGCCGTGCGGAATGATCATGGGGCAGACGGGAATGGAGCCCTGGATGGTCTTTGCCCTGAGCAGCACGTTTGTGACGGGCAGCGGCCAGTTTATGATCTGCAATCTTTGGCTGGCGGACGTGCCGGCACCTTCGATTATCGCGAGCGTTGCCGCCATCTCCTCGCGTTTTGCGCTTTACTCGGCATCGATCGCGCCGCATCTGACGGGTGCCTCGAAGCGTCAGACGCTGGCTGTTGCCGCGACACTTACCGAGGAGGCATATGGCATCTCGCTTGCCAAGTTGGTTGAAGGGGAGGATTGGGGCCCGCGCGAGTCCTTTGTGCTCAACGTAATCCTCATCGCAACATGGGGCGTTTCGTGTACGATGGGCGCCATCGTCGGCGCCGTTGTCGATGTTCCCACCGCCATTGCAGCCTTTGTCTGCACCTCGCTCTTTATCTGCCTGCTCTTTTCGCAGCGGCTGTCGCGCGGCAACGTTGTCGCGGCGGTTTCGGGCGCGGTGTCCGTCGCCGTATGCAAGTTCTTGGGCCTCACGAATATTGCCGTGCCGGCAAGCGTCGTGGCCGGCATTGCCATTGCGTTGGCGTGCGATGCTGTATTTGACGGAAGAGGTGCCCGCGATGCCCGTTAACGAGTTCTTGGTTCTGTGGCTGTCGTCGTGGGCTGCTATCGCGTTCTTTCGCATCGCGCCGGCGTTCGCCTTGCGCGGGCGGACCCTGTCGCCCCGCATTACCGAGGCCCTGGGCTATATCCCGCCCGCTGCCTTTGCCGCGCTGGTCGCCAACGACTTGGTGAACCCCGGCGCGTTCGACGCGGGACTCTGGCCTGCCTTGGTTCCCTGGATTGCGGCCACCGGCGTCGTGGCGGTGGCAATCAAGACAAAGTCGATGTTGTGGTGCTGCGTTTCGGGCATCGTGTTCTATATCGTTTTGAGCCTCGTATAGGAGCAGGACGCGTTATCGTCCCGGCCTAACGAATCGAATTTCTCACCGAGGCGGTCTGCTTCTTCTGGTACCATGGTCAAACTTTACTGTAGCAAAGCGTGACGTGGGCTTTTGTTCTGCGTCAGCGGAAATGGGGGTTTCATGGCACAGGAAGCGACCGCCAGCGAGCAAAAGAAATTCAAGGTCCCGCGCATCCCGGGCGACATCATGATCTATCCGATGATCGTCGGCCTTTTGCTCAATACCTTCTGCCCGCAGGTCTTTGAGGTCGGCGGCTTCTTTACGGCTGCCTGCCGCGGCGGCTCCAACACCATCGTTGCCGCGATCTTGCTGTTCGTGGGCGCCGGCATCAGCTTTAAGTCCACGCCGGGCGCCATCAAGACCGGCATCGTCGTGCTGATTCCTAAGCTTGTAGTGGCAGCCGCGCTGGGTCTGGACGTCGCGTACTTCTTTAACGATAACTTTTTAGGCCTGAGCTCGGTTTCCATCATCGGCGGCATTACGTTTTGCAACATGGCGCTCTATACGGGCATCATGGGCGAGTTCGGCGATGAGTCCGAGCAGGGCGCTGTCGGTATCCTGTTCTTTACGGCCGGCCCCGCCGTCACGATGATCATCCTTGGTGTTTCGGGTCTCGCCAACATCCCCGTCGGCACCATCATCGGATCCATCCTGCCGCTTGTTATCGGCATGGTCCTGGGCAACTTGTTCCCGTTTATCAAGAACCTGCTGGTTCCCGGCGCCAATCCCGCGATCGCTGTAATTGGTTTTCAGCTCGGTGCGTCCATGAGCCTTTCGAGCTTCATCGCCGGTGGCATTTCGGGCATCCTGCTGGGCCTCATCACGCTCTTTATCGTCGGTCCCATTACCTTTGCCTTCGAGCGCCTGTGTGGCGGCAATGGTAAGGCGGCTGTGGCATGTTCCACCATTGCCGGCACGGCCATGACCACGCCGGTCGCCCTCGCCGAGGTCGCTCCGCGCTATGCCGAGCTTGCGCCCACCGCGTATGCGCAGATCGCCACTGCCGTCATCATCACGGCAATCATGGCCCCGATTCTGACCGGCTGGGTCGATAAGAAGTTCTGCCAGAGCAAGGAAGACCTGTCGCCTGCCGGTGTCGAGGCCATCGAAGAGGCTGTCGCGACCGACATCGATGGCGAGTAGCAATCGATACCCATCAATGATTCCGGCGTGCAACTCGCGCCGTTTGAGCGCCCGAACGAGAGCTGTCTTGCAGTGACGTTCGGTCGCTCTGCTATTATTCCCCTTACCCCTGCGGAGTAGGGGGTGTTTGTTGCCCAGATTCGAATTGGGCGATTCTGGCCACTTGGATATTGAAGGGAGGGCGTCTAGTGGTAAAGGCACTCAAGATCGAGATATTCCTGCTGTGCATGATTATTCTTATCGGACTTGCCGTACGAAGCCGTCGCTCCCTGTTCTCGAGCACCCAGCAGCTTTTGTTTAGCATGCTGGGCTACACGTCTGCTGCCTACATTTTCTTCGATATGATCTGGACGCTCTCGGACGGCGTGAGCACTCCTGTAGGCATCACGGCCAACTGGATTTCCAACGCGGTTTCGTTTTCGCTGTTCGCCATCGCGTGCCTCATTTGGTTTTTCTATTCCGAGACGATGCAGGGCTCACGGCTCCTGACCACGCCCTATAGGGTGGTACTTTTAACGTTGCCAACCGCATTGGTGGTCGTTCTGGCATTTACCAGCTACTGGACGCACGCTATGTTCTATATCGATGCGCGGGGCGTATATCGTCGCGGAGCGCTTTATATGATTCAGCCTATCGTTAGCTACTGCTACGTCATATATACGTCCTTACATGCCTTTATTCAGGCTCGAAAAGTCGAAAGCCTGCAAAAGAAGGCCATTTATCGCACCCTCGCCTTTTTTGCGGTTCCCGCTCTGGTGGGCGGTACCTTTCAGATCGTATACTCGGTGCCTGGCCTTTGTGTCGGCATAATGATTAGCATGTTGCTGCTCTATATCATCTGCCAGGAGCAACTGATCTCGACTGACCCGTTGACTGGACTCAACAACCGCAACCGTTTTGAAACCTATATGCTGTCGCTCTTTTCAAATGTGGATCAGGCCGAAGATGTATATCTGCTTATGATGGACGCCGACGGCTTTAAGCAGATTAACAATCGCTATGGACATGTGGAGGGCGACCATGCTCTTCAGGTAATATCCGCTGCGCTCAAAGAGGTCTGCTCGGCGTCTGGTGGCTTTATCGCGCGTTATGGTGGCGATGAGTTCGTGGTGCTCCAAAAGGCAGCGGCGGAACAGGATATCATGCATCTGTGCGCGACAATCAACGACGAGCTCGCGCATGCCGAGGTGCCGTATGCATTGCGGATGTCCATCGGTTGCGCGCGGGTCGGCGATAGTGTTGATACCTGGCAAGACTTACTTCGCGCTGCCGATGCGGAGCTCTACCGCGTCAAGGCCGAGAAAAAGAAAGCCGGCATCCAGATACGCTAGGAAAAGGGTCGCACGCTTGCGTGCGTGGCGGCCCTCAGCTCATCGATGTATTCCATTGAGCTAAAGTGTGCGAACGCCCTCTTTAAAAAGGTGAGCTCGCTAGGCTTTTTTGGTTTTGTTGACGATGATGATGCCGCCGCAGACCAACAGCAGGGCAACGATGACGGTAATGGGGCTCGTGCCAGCGCCCTCGCCGAGCAGCAGCGCGCTCAGCAGCACACCAAAGACGGGGTTCATAAACCCAAAGACCGAGACGCGGCTGACGGGGTTGACGGCAAGCAGGCGCGACCACAGCGAGTAGGCGACCGCGGAGATAAGCGCCATGTAGATGATGAGCGCGATGGCGGGGGCAATCGCCGTGGGGGAGAGCGCGCCACCCATCAAAAAGCCGATGGCGGTGAGGACCAGGCCGCCGACCAAGAACTGCCACCCGGCAAGCAAGACGCCGTCGTGCTCACGCGAGAAGATACCGATCAGGCAGGTCGAAAGGGCACCCGCGACGGTGGAGGCTAGGATAAAACCCTCGCCGTCGAGCGTAAAGCCAAAGGTGCCGTCCGCGCCCGAAAGGTTGACGAGCGCGACGCCGGCAAAGCCCAGTACGCAGCCGAGCACTTTGGCCGCATTGAGCTTCTCGGTGTGAAATGCCAGGGCGGCAAAGAGGATTGCGAGGAAGTTGGCGCTGGCCTCGATGATGGAGCTCGACATGGCGCTGGCGCGCGAGAGGCCCAGGTAGAAAAAGAAGTACTGCCCGATAGTCTGGAAGAGCGACAAGATGCAGATGGGCTTGATATTGCGCGCTTGCGGAACGAGCGGTCGGCGCTGGGCCACGCTCATGCCAACAATGACCAGCATGCCGGCAAGGGTGAAGCGCAGGCCCGCGAAGAGCAGCTGCGAGGCGCTGTCGTGCGCGGGAATACCAAAGAGGCCGTAGCCGATCTTGATGCAGGGGAAAGCCGATCCCCAGAGCGCGCAGCAGACGAGGCAGCCCAGGACGAGTCCGGGCAGGGTGGCGAGATACGGCTTGCGGCTTTCCATGATGTCCTTCCTGTATGCGTGAAGCAAAAAAGAACCCGCCACCGGGTGTGCCGGTGGCGGGTGTTGTTACCCGAGGGGATTGTACCCGATGGGAAAGGTTTAGGTGAAGTAGGCTACGCCGCTCTCAAAGATCGGCATGAACTTATCGCCAGGGACATGCTCGGGCACGTTGCGGTACAGGTTGTCGCCGCGACGCTCGGCATGGCCCATCTTGCCCAGGACGCGGCCGTCGGGGCTCGTGATGCCCTCGATGGCGAGTGC
>JAXKHW010000127.1:0-11333 GCA_036549635.1 Collinsella sp.
CCAGAGCGAACAAATTGGCATGAAAAGAGGACGGCATAGACCTTCTGGTCATGCCGTCCTCTTTGAATGACAAGTTGTCGCTCTGGCGCCCGCGCAGCGTCGACTGGTCCGCCGTTCGTTAGAACGGCGGAACTGAGGGCAGCGTCGAGCCGTTACGCGGTTTGGTAAAACCGCGTAAATACCTAACTACATCAAGTTGCAAACAGCCGCCGCGAAGGCAACGGGATCCTCGGGGAGAATGCCCTCGACCAGCAGGGCCTGGTCATAGAGCAGACCGGAGTACTGCTTGATCTTGTCGGCGTCGCCTGCCTTCTGGGCAGCGACAAGCTTGTCAAAGACCGGGTGCTTGGCGTTGAGCTCGAGCACGCGTTGGCTCTTGGGCATGCCGTCGGGCGCGCCCTCGGGTCCCTTCTGGAGCACCTTCTCCATCTCGAGCGAAAGTGGACCCTCGGTGGTGATGCAAGCGGGGGCATCGGTCAGACGCGCGGAGACGGCAACTTTCTCGACCTTGTCACCGAGTGCCTCCTTCATAGCGCTAAAGAGGTCCTCGTTTTCCTTGGTGGCGTCCTCGGCCTCCTTCTTCTCGTCCTCGGTCGCCAGATCAAGATCGCCAGTCGCAACGTTCTTGAGCTCCAGATGACGATCCTCGACCTCGGGCTCGGCACCGTCGGCCACAGCCTTCTCGGCAGCCTCGCGGGCAGCATCGTCCTCGTAGATCTTGGGCATATCGGCAGCAACGTACTCACGCATAGCTTGGAACGTGAACTCATCCACATCCTGCGTCAGCAGCAGCACGTCATAGCCGCGGTCGAGCACGCCCTTTACCACGGGCATCTTGGCCAAGCGCTCGCGCGAATCGCCGGCGGCGTAGTAGATGGCCTTCTGATCCTCGGGCATGCCCTTGGCATACTCGGCCAGGGTAATCATCTTCTGTTCCTTGGCAGACCAGAACAGCAACAGGTCGGCGAGCTCATCGGCCTTCATGCCATAGCTCGAGTAGATGCCGTACTTAAGGCCGCGGCCAAAGTTCTCAAAGAACTTCTCGTAGGCCTCGCGGTCGTTGTCACGCATATCCTCAAGATCGGCAGTAATCTTCTTCTCCACGCGCTTGGCGATGGCCTTGAGCTGACGGTTCTGCTGCAGCGTCTCACGCGAGATGTTGAGCGACACGTCGGCGGAATCCACGACGCCGCGGACAAAGTTGTAGTAGTCGGGCAGCAGGTCGTCGCACTTCTCCATGATCAGGACGTTGGAGCTGTAAAGCGCCAGGCCCTTCTCGTAGTCCTTGCTGTACAAATCGAACGGCGCGCGTCCCGGCACAAACAGCAGGGCGTCATACTCGAGCGTGCCCTCGGCGTGGAAGCTGATGGTGCGCGCAGGATCGTCAAAGTCGTGGAACGTGGACTTGTAGAACTCGTCGTAGTCCTTCTGCTCGACATCGGAGCTGCGCTTCTTCCAGATCGGTGTCATGGAATTGACGGTCTCGAGCTCCTGGTAGTCCTCGTACTCGGGCTTGTAATCGTCGCCAGCGTCCTCGGGCTTGGGTTTCTGGCGGCTCTTGGACACCATCATCTGAATCGGGTAGCGCACATAGTTGCTGTACTGCTGAATCAGGCTCTTGAGGCCCCACTCGGTCAGGAAGCGATCGTAGGTCTCGGCCTCGCCGTCGGCATCGAGCTTCTCGTTCTCGCGCAGCGTCAGGATGACATCGGTACCGTGCTCGGCACGCTCGCCGTCCTCGATGGTGTAGCCCTCAAGACCGTCGGATTCCCACACATGGGCGACATCCTCGCCGTAGGCGCGGCTGACGACCTTCACATGGCTGGCGACCATAAAAGCCGAGTAGAAGCCCACGCCAAACTGACCGATGATATCGACATCCGAACCCTGCTGCTCGGCGTTCTCGGTCTTAAACTCCTCGGAGCCGGAATGGGCGATGGTGCCCAGATTGCGCTCCAGCTCCTCGGCGGTCATGCCAATGCCGTTATCCGAGATGGTAATGGTGCGGGCGTCTTTATCAAAGGAGACGCGAATGGCCAGGTCGCCCTGGTCGATCTTGACGCTCGGGTCCTGCAGGCTCTTAAAGTTGAGCTTGTCGACGGCGTCGCTCGCGTTAGAGATAAGCTCGCGCAGGAAGATTTCCTTATTGGTGTAGATGGAGTTGATCATGAGGTCGAGCAGTTTTTTGCTCTCGGTCTTAAATTGACGCATGTGCAGTCCTTTCGCGCTACCCCCGTCCGCAAAAAAACGGCCCGGTCGCCCGAGCCGCATCGCAGACCTGCTATGTTCAGACTTAGATTTTATAACCCATTAGCGCGCATATATACATACGGAATCGAAAAACTGTATGTCTAAGCGCTCCGATGCGCCAATTGCCAAGGAGTGTCCCCAACTGCCGGCAGAAAAGGAACGTCCCTATCTGCCATCTACGCGCTTGGCCATCCAGACATGGGGTTGGCCCTCGTCTTCGTAATCTACCGGGGCAATTTGCGTGTAGCCCGCCTTTGCATAGAGCGGCAGCACGTATTCCTGCGCATGCAGCTTAATAAGCTTAGCGCCGGCATCGCACGCAGCAGCTTCGCTGGCTTCGACAATCTTGCTTGCCAGACCGCGACGGCGCATGGTGGACAGCACGGCCACGCGCCCCATAATGTAGGTCTCCCCCGCCGCAACGCCTTCGTCCATGTCGCATGCCGGCAACACCGGGGCCTCTGCGTCAGCCACGCGCTCAAGCTCTTCGGGAAACACGCGCGAGCAACCGGCAAGCTCGCCGTCTACATAGAGCGTCACATGAATGCAGTTCGGATCCTCGTCGATAGCGTCGAACTCATTCTCGTAGCCCTGCTCGTCCATAAAAACGACGCGGCGCACCAACGCCGCGTCATCAAAGCATCCCGTCTTAAGTTTGATATCCATGGCTGCCCTTTCATTCAATGCGAACGTTAGGGACAGATTTTAGCGAAAATGAGCTCCGCGCACGCTAAACTTCGCGCGAGCCTTCGCCAGGCAATCGTAATGACCCACGTTATGGGCATCGCTCGCGATGAAGCTGTACAGGTTCTGATCGAACAGACGCTGTGCCGGCTTTTTTTCGCGACCAAAGCGACCGCCGGCAATAAAGTCCGCCGAAGCCTGCAGCTTGCAGCCCATATCGACCAGGCGCTCCGCCACGCTTACATCCTTTTGAACCGCACGATAGCGCTCAGGATGAGCGATGATCACCTGGTAGCCACGGCACTGCAAATCGTAAATCGTGTTCTCGTACTCTCTAAACGCATACGCATCGGCATGCGTCGAAAGCTCGAGCAGAAACTCGTTGGTCCCATCGAAATGCAAGTGCTCCGCGGCATCGATACCAAGCTCAACGAGCTTTCGATGGTTGACCTCGAAGCCCATCTGGAGCGGAAAACCGTCAGCGTTATCACGCAGCAGTTCAAAGGCATCCCACATCTTGTCGTAATCAAAATAGGGATCACGGCAGTGAGGAGTGCAAACGATTCTGGTTACACCGGCCCGCTTGGCAGCCTCGAGCATCGCCAAGCTCTCATCGAGATCGGCAGCGCCGTCGTCTACACCCGGCAAGATATGGCAATGAATGTCACGCATAGGTCAGCCTTAATCAACTAAACGTTTGCTCGGTTGGTGAAGATGCCCTTTTTGGAAGTCCCCTGATCGTCGGAGCCCTTCTTCACCTTCTTACCGTCCTTGGTGTAGTAGGAGTAGTAGTACTCGCTGGTCTCGGTCTCGCAGTAGTTCATAACGGTACCGATGAGCTTGACCTTCTCGGACTTCTTAAGCTGACCGATGGCGTTGAGCGCCTCCTCGCGCTTGGTGAAATCCTCACGCACGACAAAAAGCGCACCGTCGGTCAGACTTGCGATCTCGGCAGCATCGATGAAGGTGCCGACCGGGGGAGCATCAAAGATGACGTACTGGAACTTGGCGGACAGTGCCTTTACCAGCTTGGCAAAGCGGTGAGAGACGATGATGTCGGCAGGATTGGGAATATGCGGCTCGGCATCGAGGAAGTAGAAGTTCTTCTGCCCCGTCTCGACAATCGCCTGGTCAATAGAAACCTGCTCGGAAAGGACTGCATAGAGTCCGCCGCGGGAGCGGACGCCAAGCATATCGGCAAGGGACCTGCGACGCATATCAGCCTCGACCAGCAGGACGCTCTTGCCGCTGGTGGCGATAGCCTGGGCAAGGTTGATGGAAACCGTAGACTTGCCCTCGTTGGGAATCGAGGACGTAACGGTGATGGTGCGAATGGGGTCGTCCACGCTCGCAAAGCGGATGTTGGCCAGAAGGGTCTTGGCGGCATTCTGTACAACGAGCTTATCGGTGTTCTTTGCCTTAGCCATGCCTATTTACCACCTTTCATAGCCGGAATTCGGCCAACAACGGGAATGCCCAGGAGCTCTTCTGCCTCTTCGGCACCGCGGATGCGGGTGTTGAGCATGTCTGCCAAAACGACATAGGCAACTGCGATAAAGATGCCCGCGAGGAACGCGACAGCAACGTACAGCATACGCTTGGGACCGCTGGGGGCTTCGGGGGTCTTAGCCTCGTCGATAACGTTGATGCTCTGGGCAGCGCCGACGTTCTGAGCGACCGTACTCACCGAGCTGGCCATGGCCTTTGCGACCTTAGCCGTCTCCTTGGCATCGGTGCCGGTAACCGAAAGCGTAATGACACGCGTGGTGGTCTCGGAGGAAACAGACACCTTGTAGTCATCCAGATCGGTGAGGCCCAGTTCATTGGCTGCGCCGCTCTTAACGCTATCGCTATCCAGCAGCGTGGCGATATCGTTGGAAAGCATCTGACTCGCCGAGAGATCGTTGTAGCTCATCTGACCGCTATCGTCGGTCTTGGCGAGAATGTACATGCTCGTCGTCGCGGTGTAGGTGTTGCCCATCGCAACGAAGGACACGATGCCCATGGCGATCGCACAGACCACCGGAAGGGTGATGACCAGCTGAAGGTGCTTCTTCAGCAGCTGGAACAGTTCGAGAAGGGTCATGCAGCTTGCCTTTCATTTCCCCAGTTCGGATTGACAAAACTGTCTGTATGTTATCGCATCTTTTTACCGAGACCAAACTCTATACATAAGAAACAGGCTCTCCTGTAAAAATGTCGGAAGCAATCGTAAAATTGCACAACAACGCCGCACCCGAAAGTCAAATGCGGCGTCTGCATCAATATCTATGTTGTATCGCTATGCGAATGGCTCGTCCTGCCGTATGGGAAACGTCACCGTAATGGTGGTTCCCACGCCCAACTCGCTCGACAAATCGAGCGTGGCGTGATGATACAGGGCCGCATGCTTGACAATTGCAAGCCCCAGACCGGTTCCGCCGCGCGCCTTGGACCTACTCTTGTCCACGCGATAGAACCGCTCAAATACCTTGCCCTGTTCTTCAGGCGCGATACCGATTCCCGTGTCGGCGACCGCAAGGAACGGATGGCCTTCGTCGTTGGTGCCGCACTGCAGCGTAACCGCACCGCCGGGTCGATTGTAGCGGATGGCGTTGCTCGCCAGATTATAGATGAGCTCGTCAATCAAGCGCGACACGCCTTCGATGACCACAGGCTTGGTCTCATGACTTATCGTCACATTCGCCTGACGGGCGACCTGTTCAAGACGCTGCTCAACCGCGTAGATGGCACGCGAGAGCTCAATAGGCTCCGTGGAACCAATGGGCACCGCCTCGCCCTCAGTTGCACGCTCGGCCTCGTCCAAGTTAGACAGCGTAAGGATGTCGTTGACGAGCGCCGCCAAGCGGCCTGCCTCACGATAGATGCGACCGCCAAAGTTGCGCAGGTCGTCCCCGCCCTCGACCATGCCGTTTGCGATGAGCTCGGCATAGCCCGAAATCGCCGTAAGCGGCGTCTTGAGCTCATGGGTGATATTCGCCGTGAACTCGCGGCGCATACGGTCGTTGTCCGCCAGCACCGCCATTTGGCGCTTGAGTTCCTGGCGCTGCGACTCGATACGCTCAAGCATGGGGACCATCTCGGCATAGGCGTGCTCATAGCTACGGCGTGGGTGGTCCAAATCCACCTCTTGCAACGGCGCGATGATGGCACGGGACTCGCGGCGCGCCATAAAAAACGAGAGTACCGCACCCGCTGCTGCGATAAGCAGCATCGGCGCCACCATCGACAGCAAAATCGCCGCAACGCCAGGCTGGGCCTGCGCCAAGCGGACAACCTGGCCGTTATCAAGGGCGACGGCGCGATACAGCATAATCTCGTCGAGCGTAGAGCTTGCGCGCTCCGCGGAACCCAAACCACTCTCAAAGGCCTCGATGACCTCGGGGCGATCGCCATGGTTGGGCAGTGTGGAAGGCGACGCCTCGTTGTCGTAGGCAACCGATCCATCCTTGTTAATCAGCGTGATGCGCAAGTCCTCGCGATCGAGGCTACGCAAGAACGGGATGGGCTCCTGCTGCTCATCGAGGGCGGCAGCAATGAGCTCGGTTTCCTGCGCCAGGTTGGCACTCGTGGCATCCGCCAAGGTGTTTTGCACAAAGAACGCACCCAGCACCGTAAACGCCACGATAACCGCCATGGCGCAGACAAAGATCGTCACAAAAACGCGGTGCGACAGCGTATGTTTTCCCTGGGGGGCGAAGACCACGGGTTACTCCTCCGATGCGGTGGCCGCGGTGTCGTCACCTTCGGCACCATCACCGGCAGAAGGCTCGGCCAAGCGGTAGCCCACGCCGCGCACGGTCTCGATGGCGCCGGCATGCTCGCCCAGTTTTTGGCGAAGCGTCTGCACGTGCACGTCAACGGTGCGCGAACCGCCGTCGAAGTCCCAGCCCCACACGCTCTGCAGCAACGACTCGCGGGTAAAGACCACGCCGGGCTTGCGCATGAGGTACTCGAGCAGGTCGAACTCGCGCAGGGTGAGTTTAAGCGGCTCGCCGGCAACGGTCACCTCGCGATGGCTGGGCGAGAGCACGATGTCGCCCACGCTGAGCACATCGCTCGCCTGCTTGACCATGCCGCCGCGACGCAGCAGTGCGCGGCAGCGGCTGGCGAGCTCCATGAGCGAAAACGGCTTAGTCAGGTAATCGTCGGCACCGCCATCGAGCGCCATCACCTTGTCGAGCTCGGTATCCTTGGCGGTAAGCATCATGATGGGCACCGTCGCCGTCAGGCGGTCGGCACGCAGGCGACGCATAATCGCCAAGCCATCGGTATCGGGCAGCATGATGTCGAGCAGGACGGCATCGGGTACCCGTCGCGCCACGGCAGCCTTAAACTCACCGTCGCACGAAAAGCCCTCGGCCTCGATTCCCTGCTTGCGCAACGCATAGACCGTCAAATCCCTGATGTTGTCATCGTCCTCGACGTAATAGATCATGTTGAACCCCTTTGCGGCCGGCATGACCGCATCTTAACCCTAAAGGTACCTTTACTAGATGGTATCAGCCAAAACGGCCCGTCAAATAATCCGCCGTGCGCGGATCGGTCGGATTCTTGAAGAGTTGCGCGGTGGGCGCGTGCTCCACCAGCTCACCCAGCAAAAAGAATGCGACCGAATCGGAGATACGCGCCGCCTGCTGCATATTGTGCGTAACGACCACGAGCGTGCAGGTCTCCTTGAGCTCGCAGGCAAGCTGCTCCACCACCAGCGTCGAAACGGGGTCGAGTGCCGAGGTCGGCTCGTCCATCAGCAGAATGTCGGGCTGCACGGCAAGTGCGCGGGCGATGCACAGACGCTGCTGCTGGCCGCCCGAAAGACCCAGACCCGACTCTTTGAGCTTGTCCTTGACCTCATCCCATAGCGCAGCGCGACGAAGGGAGTCCTCGACCAGCTCGTCGAGCACGACGCGATCGCGCACTCCCATTCCGCGAGGACCGTAGGCGACGTTGTCGTAGATGCTCATGGGAAACGGGTTGGGGCGCTGGAACACCATGCCCACGCGCTGGCGCAAACGGCAGATGTCGTAATCGCCCAGGATATCTTGACCATCGAGCGCAATCTTGCCCTCGATACGGCAATCCTTGATGCCGTCGTTCATGCGGTTAAAGCAGCGCAGCAACGTGGACTTTCCGCAGCCCGAAGGCCCGATAAATGAGGTGATCTGCTTGTCGCGGATCTTGATATTCACGTCCTTGAGCGCATGATGGTCGCCATAGAACAGGTCGAGGCCCTCGACGTCGATGCGCGTCGGCGAGGCGGCAAGATCCTCTGCCGTGGGGCGAGTCGCATCCCCAACCTCGCGCTCGTGCGCGGCCTCGGCCTGCGCTTCCATGAGTTCTTCAAGCTCCGTGGGCTCCACAGCCGCAGCAGCCGTCATACCGCATACCTCCACATCGATATCAATTCAGCAGTATCGATAGTAGAAATCGCGGCTCATATGCACGTGAGCGCATTGTCAAGTGTTTGTAAGGGCACGCTGGCTATGCGGCGGGCAGCTCGATGGTGAATATCGTGTGTTCGGGCGTCGATTCACATGCAACGGTACCGCCGTGTGCCGCGATGATCTCCTTGGCAATAGCAAGGCCCAGACCGGCACCACCGCGATTGGTCGCACGCGCCGCATCCAGGCGATAGAACTTCTCAAAGATCACCTTGAGCTTAGCCGCAGGGATAGGATCGCCCTGATTGATAAAGCGAACGCGCACGCCGCCATCGTCTTGGCGCCCGGCCTCAATCGTGATAGTCGAGCCCTCATAGCTATAGGCGACGGCGTTTTTCATGATGTTGTTGAACACGCGAGCCATCTTGTCGCCATCCACGAGCACCGTCAGGTCCTCGTGGATATCAACTTGGGCTTCCTTATGCTGCTCGTTGAGGATGGGATAGAACTCGTCAGCCACCTGAGCCAGCAGCAACCCCAGATCAACATAGCCGCGCGTGAGCACGATATCGTGGAAGTCAAAGCGTGTGATATCGAAGAACTCTTCGATGAGTGCATCGAGCCGGTGCGCCTTGTCGAGAGCCACGCCCGTAAAGTGCGCACGTTGCTCAACCGGCAGCTCAGGAGCCTCTTGCAGCAGCGAAAGATAGCCCACCACACTGGCAAGCGGGGTGCGTAGGTCATGTGCCAAGTACGTGACCAGATCGTCCTTGCGATGCGACTCGTCACGCAAGGCCTGTTGCACCTTGCGCTCACGGTCACGCACGCGGTTAAGGGCGCCCTCGACCTCCAAGAAGTCGCCGTCGATGTTGTCCCAGGTGTCGGGGTGATCGATCAGGCGATCTTGAATACGAGCGGCCAGCACACAATCGGCATGCTGCTCGCCCTGTTCGTAGCCCTGGTAGTACAGGGCGCGGCCACACAAGAACAGCACGCACGCGGCAAGCGCCAGCACAAAGCCAAGCATGTTGAATACAAAGCCGGCATCGAACAGCACCGGCCCTTCGATGCCGCCGAGCGCCATGGCGCCAATCGCCAACGTCATGGCCCACGCGGCGCCGCCAATCACCACGCAGCGGCACACGATCTCAAATCGATCGATCAGCAAAAAGCCGACAAGCAGCACCGCCAAGATTCCGACGATGTTGTCGATGCCAATCAGCAGCAGGCTCAGCAAAAAGAGCAGCACCGTTGCAAGCGCGCGGTTGTCGACGACCGACCTCACGTATTCAAAGAGCCGATCGGGTACCTCGAATGCCTGCCTATCGTCTTTTGTCATATCCACTTCCCCACCATCAAAGGCGCTATTCGATGATGTAGCCGACGCCCCAGACGTTTTTGATAAAGCGTGGCTTTTGTGCGTCGTCGCCGATTTTTTCGCGCAAGTGGCGAATGTGCACCATCACCGTATTGTTGGAGCCGGGCATAAAATCCTCGCTCCACACCGCGCGGAACAGGTCCTCCACGGCCACCACGCTGCCGCGATGCTCGACCAGATACAGCAAGATTGAATACTCGGTGGGTGTGAGGCGTACCGGTGCACCGTCCACCGTCACGGAACGAGCGTCGCGGTTGATCTCCAAGCCGTCGAGCTGAATGGTCGGCGACTCGGCCGCCTGTGCACGGCTACCGTAGCTGGTGTAGCGGCGAAGCTGAGCGTGCACGCGCGATGAGCTCCAGCGGACGGAACGGCTTAACCACGTAATCGTCCGCGCCAAGCGAAAGGCCCCCGATCTTGTCTTGCTGGGCATCGCGCGCCGTCAGCATGATCACGGGATAGGTATGGCTGGAACGGATCGTACGCAGCAGCTCAAACCCATCGATATCGGGCAGCATGACATCTAGCAGCGCCAAATCGAACTCCTGCTCCAAAATCGCCTTGGCAGCATCGGCCCCGCTATAGGCAATCTGGACATCAAAGCCCTCTTTTGTAAGGTAGATGCCAACCAAGTCGGCGATGGCCTTTTCGTCATCAACTACCAGTATGCGCTCGTTCATGCGTGCTCCTCTCGCGCTCCATTATGCCTGAGGCGACGCACGCCACACACAACAAGCGTGGGTGATTAAGTCGGTCTTAAGCACCCTTGTGCCCGTTCGAACGCGGATGTGGGCCACGCACGCACGCGATGATCGCCGACGCCGGCAAACGATATACTCTAGTTTCAGAAGAGACCATCCCGTCGAAAGCGAAATCTGTGAAGTCCCTCACCTCTTTTGCAAAGCGCTCAGCCCAGCTTGCCGCCGGCTTTGTCTGCGCTATCGCCCTTGCCGCTGGCGCGCCCACCGTCGCCGGCGCCCAAGTGCTCACGACCGACAATGTTTGCGGCAAAACCGCCGATGCGCGCGGCATCACGGCCGAAAACCTGCCCGATATCGATGCGACCAATGCCCTCGTCATGGGCAAAGACGGTACCGTCTACTATGGGCGCGGCGCCGATGAGCAGGTCAAAATCGCCTCGATCACCAAGGTCATGACCGCAATCCTAACCGTCGAGAATTGCAAGATGGACGAGAAGGTCACGGTGAGCAACGCCGCAGCCACCGTGGGTAATTCGACCGCCGGCTTGCTCGAAGGCGACGAGCTTACCGTGGAGCAGGCACTACGCGGTCTGATGATTCCCTCGGGCAACGACGCCGCCATCGTGCTCGCCGAATATGTGGGCAAGAAGATCGACCCCAAGACCAAAGACGCCGAGGCCACATTTGTGAAGGCCATGAACGAGCGCGCTAAGAAGCTCGGCTGTACCGGTACGCTTTTTGAAAACCCGCATGGTCTGGACTTTGATGAGTGGGCTGGCAATATGCACTCAACCGCACACGACGTAGCGCTGATGATGCAGGAGGCCATGAAAAACGACACGATCCGCGAGGTCGTAGCGAGCGAGGATTCCTGGATCGAGGTCACGGGCGCCGACGGCACCGACCATTCGCATTCCATGGACACGCATAACTATTTGC
>JAXKHW010000128.1:0-2852 GCA_036549635.1 Collinsella sp.
TCCTCATAACTTGCGGTGATATACGGACTGTTTTGCGTTCCAGAACGGCTAATCAGTCCGTATATCACCGCAAGTTATGTATGGGTGGGTGGATTTTGTCCTAAAACGGTGTGCGGCCCCTCGTTTGGTACACTTAAACGTACTGGACAAGTGGAGAGATGGGGGAGAACGTGCTCAAGTTCGGTACCTACGTCCGTGTTGGAAACGCGGCCGAAGCCTATGAGCTCTTACAGAAGAACCGCAACAACAAGATTGTGGGCGGCGGCATCTGGATGCGCCTGGGTTCGCGTCGCGTGGCGACGGCGATTGACCTTTCGGCCTGTGGACTCGATCAGATCGAGGAGACCGAGACCGAGTTTCGCATCGGCGCCATGTGCACCCTGCGCCAGCTCGAGCGCCATGTCGAGCTCAACGCGCTTGTCAACCATGTCTTTGAGTTTGCCGTCCACGATATCGTGGGCGTGCAGTTGCGCAATACCGCCACGGTGGGCGGCAGCATTTACGGCCGCTTTGGCTTCTCGGACGTGCTCACTGCCTTCCTCGCGCTCGATTCCTATGTTGAGCTGACGGGCGCCGGCCGCGTGCCGGTCGCCGAGTTCGTGGACATGGGTTGCGTGCGCGACGTGATCGAGCACATCGTAGTCGTTAAGCACGACTACCGTGCGAGCTACGAGGCCGTGCGCAAGGCCGCGACCGACTTTCCCTGCTTAAACGTCACTGCCGCCTGGTGGGACAACAGCTGGCATGTCACCGTGGGCGCCCGCCCGCTGCGCGCGACCCTGCTGCAGGGCGAGGCATGCGGCCTTACTGCCGAGCAGCCTTCCGAGGACGAGCTGCGCGTCCTGGCTGCATCCGTGCGTGCGCTGAGCTACGGCACCAACCTGTGGGGCTCGGCAGACTACCGCCGCCGCATCTCGGCCCCGTTGGCGATTCAGGCCGTGCGCCGCGCCGCCGGCATCGAGCTTTCGGCCGCGCTTGCCCGCGAGCTCGAGGGCGTGCAGATTCCTAAGTTTGCCACGGACGAGTATTCCTGCCGCCGCGTGCCCGGCGTCGATTCTAGCGAGGTGCGCTAATGGCTGCCAAACTCATCGATCTTTCCTTTACGCTCAACGGCCGTAAGGTCAAGGTCCAGATTGCCCCCGACACCATGCTCTTTGCGCTTTTGCGCGAGCAGGGTTGCGCGTCGGTGCGCTGTGCCTGCGAAACCGCCAACTGCGGCCTGTGCACGGTGTGGCTCGACGGCGACCCGGTGCTGAGTTGCTCGGTTCCCGCGGCGCGCGTCGAGGGTCGTACCATCACCACGCTTGAGGGCCTTAAGGCCGAGTCTGAGGCACTGGCCCGTGCGATGGCTGCCGAAGGCGCCGAGCAGTGCGGTTTTTGCGCCCCCGGCCTCATTATGAACGTGCTGGCGCTTGCCCGCGCCGCCAAGGAGGACCCGAGCCTCGTCGCTACACGCGAGGAGCTCTCGCGTCAACTCGCTGGCAACCTCTGCCGTTGCAGCGGTTACGAGAGCCAGCTGCGCGCCATCGTGCGCTTCCTCAACGAGTTCGGCGTGCAGGTGGGCTTTGAGATGCCCGAGCTGCCGGTCAACGACACCAGCTGCGACGGTGTCTCCTACAAGCAGATCACTCACAAGCAGCCCAAGAAGGACTCGAAGGCCCTGCTCGAGGGGCGTCCCGTCTACACGGGCGACTTGGTGCCCGCCGGCGCCCTGATCGTCAAGCTCAAGCGCAGCCCGTATGCCCGCGCCAAGATCCGCTCCATCGATACGTCGCGTGCCCTGAAGGTGCCCGGCGTGGTGGGCGTCTACACCTACGAGGACGTGCCCAAGCGCCGCTTTACCATCGCCGGCCAGAGCTATCCGCAGCCTTCGCCCTACGACCGTCTGATTCTTGAGAACCTGGTGCGCTACCAAAACGAGGAGGTGGCGATCGTCGCCGCCGAGACTGAGGAGGCCGCCGACAAGGCGCTCAAGCTCATCAAGGTCGACTACGAGGTGCTCGAGCCGCTGCTCGACTTTACCAAGGCGCTCGATAATGACATCGTGGTCCACCCCGAGGGCGATGTGACCTTTATGTTCCCGCAGGGCGGCGACGTTGCTCGTAACCTGGTGTGCAGCGGTACCAGCGATTTTGGCGACTTGGACGAGGCCTTCGCCCAGAGCGACATCGTCTTTGAGCGCACCTACACCAGCCAGGCCACCCAGACCGCGCCCATGGAGACCTTCCGTGCCTTCGCGACGACCGACGCCTTCGGCCGCATTTCGGTGACCACCTCCACGCAGGTGCCCTTCCACGTGCGCCGCATGGTCGCGCAGTCGCTCGATATTCCGCAGTCGCAGGTGCAGGTCATTAAGCCGCGCATCGGCGGCGGCTTTGGCTCCAAGCAGACGGGCTGCTGCGAGATCTTCGTTGCGTTTGTGACGCAGCAGACCGCCCGTCCGAGCTACTGCTGCTACACCCGTGAGGAGACCATCACCGCGGGCAACTCGCGCCACCAGATGCAGATGACCGTTAAGCTGGGCGCCATGAACGACGGCACCATCACGGCCATCGATCTGCACACGCTGTCCAACGCCGGCGCGTACGGTGAGCACGCTACCACGACGATCGGCCTTTCGGGCCACAAGAGCCTGCCCATCTACAACCATGTGAAGGCAAGCCGCTTTAGCTGGGACGCCGTCTACACCAATACCAACCGCGGCGGCGCGTATCGCGGTTACGGTGCCACCCAGGGCCAGTTTGCCGTGGAGAGCGCTGTCAACGAGCTCGCCGACATGCTGCACATGGACCCCGCCGACCTGCGCCTTAAGAACATCGTGCGCGAGGGCGAGGTTATGCCGCAGTACTACA
>JAXKHW010000129.1:0-13869 GCA_036549635.1 Collinsella sp.
GCTCATTCTTCTCGCACTGCAACCGGTGTGTTTGCTCTATACGCGCGCGGTCATGGAGTCTGCCGCTGCCGAGACCGCGCGGCTCATGACCACGACGACGGCGGAGGACGACGATCTTAAGGAGTTCACCCGCCGCCGGCTTGCCGCAGTGCCCAACGTTTCGATCTTTCATGCCGGCGGGCCGTTGTCGTGGGATATCGAGCTTGGCCGGGCCGGTGCGGGTGGTGTCTCGTCCGTGTCCGTTTCCGGCGAGGTCAAGCCGTTGCCTGTGATCGGTGCGTTTGCGCAGGCTATGGGTGGTACCGCCGAGGGTGGCTACGTTGAGCTCAAGGTCGATGTCTCGTATCAATCACGTCCCGAATGGCTGGAGGGAGATTATGATTCGTGGATTGCTGCATGGGATTAAGCGTTTCTGGTCTAGACGCGTTTTGACGCGCCGTCCGAGCTGCCATCGCAAGCGAGGCGGCTTTATGGGCCGCGCCGGTATCGACCTGTTTATCGAAGACGGTGCCTACACCACGCTTTCTTCTGCCGTGGTCATCCTAGTGGTGCTCACGTTGTTGTTTTCGTCGACCGCGGCGATATGGAGCATGTCGCGCGCGGGGACACCCAGGTGGCGGCCGATAGCGGCGCGCTGGCGGGTGCCAACGTAGTGTCGTCCTATCACACGGCTGCCACGGTGGTTGATGCGAGCATCTTGAGTCTGGGGCTAGCGGGGTTTGCCACGATCGGGACGGGCCTGGTCGCCATCCTCATCCCGGGTGCCGAACCAGTTGCCGGCAATATGGTCGACACCGGGATTGAGATCATTAAAACGCGCAACAAGTTTGCCAAAAGCGCATCGGAAGGCTTGCAGAAAATCGAGACGGCTCTGCCGTATCTGATTGCCGCGCGTGCCACGCAGGCGGTGTCGGCGCAGGATACCGATAGTGTGACCTATACCGGTACGGCGCTTGCCGTGCCCAGGACGTCCGAGTCGGATTTCGTTGCGCTCGAGGGTTCTGAGATCTCGACCGATGCCATTAAAGACACATCGAAAGATCTGGAGCGCGCAGCAGATGAGCTGCAGAAGGCCTTGGAGGAGACGGCGAAAGCAAAAGAACGCGCCTGGCTTGCGGATTGCGGTGGATCGGTTCCGGCTTCGGTCGGTAGCTGTTCATGCATGTGGGAACGTACGAGGAGTTTGGCAAAGCTCTCGGGTGAGCAGAACCCGCATTATGCCTCGAGCATTTCGTGGGAGCCACAGGTGGCGCTCGACCGCGCGAAGACCTACTACCGTCAACGCCTGGCAGACGAAAAACCGCAGGGTTCAAGCGTCGAGACGAAGGCGGAGTCGGCGGCGCGCAAGGCGTTTTACACCTATGCGAGTACAGAGGTCAATCGTGCATATGTAACCGAGGACGGAGATGAAGTCGCTTCCTATATCCCGCTGTTGCCGCGCAACACTGACGAGGTGCGAGCGACGGAACTCTATACCGATACGGTGTGGCCAACCAGTGCCATCGATGGCAAGACGTATCTGCATTACGGAACGAGTTGCCCCAACTATAAGAAGGGGGCGCCATGCGGGCTGGCCTCGGTTGCTGCTTATGACGGGCAGGACAAATGCAATAGATGCCATTTTGGTGTTTCGTCGCTCGGTGCCGTTGCGGCTCCTTCGACTTCTATCGAAAACGGCTTTGAGTACCACTTTGATCGATTCAAAGAGGCTCTGGAAGACTACGTCGAATGCCGCAACAAAGAACTCGAACTTGAGCGTCAGACCGAGGATGAGGCCGACCGTGCGGGCAATGCGTTTGACCAGGCCATTAAAGCGCTTTCCGGCGAGCGCCCGCGTATCGCCCCACCTGGCCGCAACGGCGTGGTCGCCTTTGCAGTTTCGGGTGACATTACCAGCCCCGATCAACTTAACTCCTCGTTTAACGCGGCAGTCAGGCTTGGCGATCGCGGTGCTATCTCTGCCGCGGTGCTGGCGCCCGATGAGGCGACGGCGCAAAACAACGTGCTTTCGCGATTTTTCTCGACATTGAAGGAACGCTCGGGCGGCGTTGCCGGCGTGCTCGACGGCGTCATGGATGTTTGGGGACGGCTACTCGTGGGATACGGAGACATCCAAGGTTCGGCCGACGAACTTATGGACGAGATGATTAAAGACCTAGGAGGGGGCAGCGGTGCGTTGGGCTCCATTGCATCGTGGCTCGGCGATACCGTTTCGGCGTCCGTGGCGGCGCTGGGTTTGGAACCGTGCGACTTGCGCCTGCGAAAGCCGGTGCTGACCGATTCCGCCAACGTCATTAAGAGTCCGGGGTCTGACATTGCGGGTCTCTCTCAAACGCAAGACAAACTGCGAAGTATTCCGTTGGGCGTGACCGATCCCAAGGCGCTTTGCGAGGCGTTGGAATATCAAGTCGAACGCACCATTAGCGGTACGGTGTTCACACTTGCGGAGATTCCTCTGCCCGGCGGCGGCTCCATCCCGCTCACCGTCGATGTCGCCACGCTGGTTGGCGCTCTGGGCGGTGGGTCGTAATGAGTATCCGCATGCGTCTGCGCGAGGAGCGCGCCCAAGCGACGGTTGAGATGGCAGTGGTTGCGCCCGTTTTGCTGGTGCTGGCACTCATCGTGTACAACGTCATGATCTTTGCCAGCGCTGTTGCGCGCTTCGACCGCGTGGTGCCCGACATCGTGTTGGCGCACGCCGTGGCGTCGGAGGGGGAGGGCGACGAAAGCTCTGCCGATGCCTCGGCGACGGTTCAGACTCAAATTCTGAATGCCATGGAAGGCTATGACTTGCAGATCGAAGTGTCGAGCGAGCAAGGCGCGGAGGCATCGGATGGTGGCCTGCTCTCCCTATCCGGTACGTTTAGGACCTACACCTGCACCATGCACTATGAGCCGTGGCCGACTTCTCTCAGCATCGCTGGCGTTCCGCTGGGGGCGCCGACAACGTTGTCGCACGAGCGTGCGGTGACGGTCGATCCATGGCGTCCGGGGGTGGTCATGTGACCGCGGTCTCGTCCTACATCGTCTACGCGCGGGCACTCAATAGGCTGGGTTGGACGCCGGCCGAGTTTGTGGTGGCGGAGTCGTTTGTCGTGCGCCTGCGCGGCATGCTGGGACGGCGTCCGGTTGCCGCCAACGGCCTGCCGCTCGTCATGGCGTTTCCACGCTGCTCTTCGGTCCATACGTGTTTTATGGCCTATCCCATCGACATCGCCTTCATCGATCGCGACGGCAATATCCTCGCGCGCTACGAAAACGTCCGCCCTTGGCGCATGTGCTCCTGCCCCGGCGCCTGGGCCGTACTAGAGCGTCCTTCAATCATTGTTTCGACCCCTGCTCTCCAACGCGTGCCGGCTTAAGAATTGGCGACAGTGGACTTTCGTCATACGAAATTGGGTAAGATGGAGGAGAAGATGCATGGATGTTGAGATTCATCCCAACGCTAAAAAGCACCTGACGGAAAAGCAGGTGCTTAGCGCTTGGCTTGCGGTTACTGAGTGCATTCGTCGCGAGTCGAAGGACGAGCCGCCGAGATGGCTTGCGATTGGATGGCTCCCAGACGGACGAAGCGTGGAGCTTGTCGCGGTCGAGCTTGTCCGTGGGTGGCTTATCATTCATGCCTTGTCTCCAGTCCAGAAGAAATTTTGGCAGGAGATTGAACAGGCTCGGCAAAGGGGTCGATGATGGGCAAGACGTATACGGCCGCTAATGGTCAGGTTGTAACGGATGAAATGATTGACGCGTGGTGCGAGTCGTACGAGCGCGGAGAGTTTCCGGATGGCGAACACACCGTTGGTGGGATCGTGCATGGACGGCCCCCGCTCTCAGGTGAGGGGACGGCAACGCTGTCGGTCAAGATTCCTCTGGGAATGAAGGAGGCCATTCGTCGACGGGCGGCTGCCGAGGGGATGACGCCAAGTGAGTTTGCCCGTGCGGCTCTGAGTGAAAAACTTCTTGCTGCCGGCTGATGCCTCTGACGTGCCGATTTATAGAACCGAGGCTGTGCTCAAAAACTTTTTTAAAATTCTCGGTTGACCGGAACGCGTCCTTGGTTATACTAATCAAGCCTTGAAACAAGGCACACCTCAAATGGCTGGGTAGCTCAGTTGGTAGAGCAGAGGACTGAAAATCCTCGTGTCAGGGGTTCGATTCCCTTCCCCGCCACCTTGAATTGACTAGGACCTCTGCAAAGGGGTCCTTTTCTTTTATTGAGGGCTCTGCGGAAATTGCGTCCCGGAATTTGGCTTCAGAGTGGGATGCGCTTTCCGGCGCTTACTTCCGACGTGCGTGCACATCTCGGGCCCGCCCGCTCAGACATTCCTCCCGCTTTTGCGCCACTTTACAGACCGTTCGGTCGTCTGTCCGCACGCGCGGGTATACTCAAAACGATTCTTTTCCTGTGCAATACGATGCAGGCTCAGCCTGCACGATCCGAAGGGGGCAGTGATGGAGAGGATACTCGGCGTTAATCTCTCTGGCTGGTTTATTCCCGAGCCTTGGGTGACCCCGTCGCTATACGCGGCGACCGGTGCATCCAACGCGGCCGAGCTGCAGGAGGCCATGGGCACCGCCGCCTATAACGAGCGCATGCGCCGTCATTACGAGACGTTTGTGAGCGAGGACGATTTCCGCCGCATGGCGCAGATTGGCCTCAATGCCGTGCGTCTGCCGGTACCCTGGTATGCCTTTGGCTCGCAGGAGTCCGATGCGTCCTACATCTCGGTTGTCGACTACATCGACCGTGCAATTGAGTGGGCTGCCAAGTACGACATCCGCGTGCTGCTTGATCTAGCAACTGTGCCCGGTGGCCAGGGCGATTCCAACGATTCGCCCGCCACGCCGGAGGCTGTTGCCGAGTGGCATTCGTCCACCAACGGTCGTCATGTCGCACTCGACGTGCTCGAGCGCCTGGCCGATCGCTACGGCGAGGCCGAGAGCCTGCTGGGCATTGAGCTGCTGGATACGCCGCAGATGAGTGTCCGCAAGAGCCTCTTCACCATGACGGATGGCATTCCTGCGCACTACCTGCGCAACTTCTATCGCGATGCCTATGAGCTCGTCCGTTCGTATATGCCCGAGGATAAGATCGTCGTCTTTTCGTCTTCGGGACATCCCAGCGAGTGGAAGCATTTTATGCGCGGCGCTAAGTACAAGAACGTCTACATGGACCTTCACCTGTACCATTACCGTGACGAGCATGCGCTCGATATCACGAGCCCCCGCGGGCTGACGACGGCGATTTCGCGTAACAAGCGCGAGCTTAAAGAAGCGATTTCGACTGGGTTCCCCGTGCTGGTGGGCGAATGGTCGGGCGCGGCGATCTTTGCCAACTCGTCGGTTACGCCCGAGGGCCGCAATGCCTACGAGCGCGTGTTTATCGCCAATCAGCTGGCTTCGTTTGCGCCGGCTGCCGGTTGGTTCTTCCAAACGTGGAAGACCGAGAAGCGCATTGCAGCATGGGACGCCCGCGCGGCGCTCGGTACGCTCGAGCGTGGCATGATTGAATAGGTTGATATGACGCAAAACAGCGCCCATACGGGCAAACTCTATGTGGTCGGCACGCCCATCGGCAACCTGGGCGACCTGTCCCCGCGCGTTGGCGAGGCGTTTGCCGCCGCCGATGCCATCTGCTGCGAAGACACGCGTGTGACGTCAAAGCTGCTGATGCACCTGGGCATTTCCAAGCCGCTTGTCCGTTGCGACGAGAATGTGATCGCCAGCCGCGCCGCCGGCCTAGTCGACCGTCTGCTGGCGGGGGAGACCCTCGCCTTTGCCTCGGACGCCGGCATGCCGAGCGTGTCCGATCCCGGCCAGGCGCTGGTCGAGGCGGCACGTGAGGCCGATGTGCCCGTAGAAGTTATTCCCGGGCCCTCTGCTTGCGTCACGGCGCTCGTTTCGTCCGGCATTCCCTGCGAGCATTTTTTCTTCGAGGGCTTTTTGGGCCGAAAGCACGGCGACCGTGTGCGCCGTTTGCAGCGCCTTGCCGTGGTGCCCGGCGCGCTCATCTTCTACGAGTCTCCACATCGCATCGTGGCGACGCTCGAGGCCGTGGTGGAGGTCTTTCCCCAGCGTGAGGTTGCCGTCTGCCGCGAGCTCACCAAGCTGCACGAGGAAGTCTTGCGCGGGCCCGCTGCCCAGCTTGCCGAGGAGCTGCGTGCTCGCGGCGAGGTAAAGGGCGAGATTGCGCTGGTCATCGCGCCGCCGAGCGAGGATGAGGAGGCCGGTGCCGTGCCGGTTGGCGCCGCGGCAGCGGATCACGACGAGGCCCTGCGCGAGGATATCCGCGCCGCGCTCGAGGAGGGGGAGCCCGCGTCTGCAGTGGCCAAGCGCCTGTCTCAGAAGTATTCGCGCCGCAAGCGCGATGTCTATGCCATGGTGCTCGATATGCAATAGATGGAGGATATCCAGCCCTTGCGCTAGAATCATCCTCTGTATGCAACGTTTTTCTGGAGGACAAACCCCATGGATCAAAGCAAGCCTTCGTTCTTTATCACGACGCCCATCTACTACGTCAACGCCGATCCGCACCTGGGCACGGCTTATTCCACCATCATCGCCGACGTTCAGGCCCGTTATCGTCGCTCCGCCGGCTATAACGTCAAGTTCCTGACCGGCATGGACGAGCACGGCGAGAAGGTCGCCGAGGCCGCAGCCAAGCATGGCATGACGCCGCAGGAGTGGACCGACAGCCAGGCCCCGCACTTCAAGGAGCTTTGGAGCAAGCTCGAGATTTCCAACGACGACTTCATCCGCACCACCGAGCCGCGCCAGCATCATGCCGTGCAGTACCTGTGGGAGCGCATGAAGGAGTCCGGCTACCTGTATAAGGGCAGCTACGACGGCTGGTATTGCGTGCCTGACGAGACCTACTTTACCGATACGCAGGTCCAGAAGGGCGACGAGGAGTACGGCAGCGTCGGCCAGCACCTGTGCCCCGACTGCCACCGTCCGCTTGAGCGCGTGCAGGAGGAGTCCTACTTCTTTAAGCTTTCCGCTTTCCAGGACAAGCTGCTCAAGCTTTACGACGAGCACCCCGACTTTGTCGAGCCTGCGTTCCGCATGAACGAGGTACGTAGCTTTGTCGAGGGCGGCCTTAATGACCTTTCCGTGAGCCGTACGAGCTTTGACTGGGGCATTCAGGTCCCGTTTGACGAGGGTCACGTGACCTACGTGTGGTTCGATGCGCTGCTCAACTATATGACGGCCGTCGGCTACGGTGTCGACACCGACGAGGCGCGTGCCGAGCTGGCCTATCGCTGGCCCGCGCAGTTCCACATCGTGGGTAAGGACATCATCCGCTTCCACTGCGTCATTTGGCCCGCCATGCTCATGGCCATCGGCGAGGCCCTGCCCGAGCACGTCTTTGCCCACGGCTTCCTGACCGTGCGCAATGCCGAGACCGGCAAGGCCGAGAAGATGTCCAAGAGCCGCGGCAACGCCATCGCTCCGCAGGACGTTATCGACATGCTGGGCGTCGAGGGCTATCGCTACTACTTTATGACCGACGTCGTCCCTGGCACTGACGGTGCCATCAGCTTCGACCGCATGGAGCAGGTCTACAACGCCGACCTGGCCAACAGCTGGGGCAACCTCATCTCGCGTTCGCTCAACATGAGCGGCAAGTATTTTGACGGTTGCGCGCCCGCCAAGCCCGCATCGTTCGATGCGTTCGATAACCCGCTGGCAAAGATTGCCGACGGTTTGGTCGAGCGCTACATGGCCAAGATGGACGTGCTCGATTACGGTGGAGCCAAGGACGAGGTCATGGAGCTCATCCACGCCGCCAACCACTACATCGAGGACTCCGAGCCTTGGGCACTTGCCAAGGACGAGGCCAAGGCTGACGAGCTGGCGTTTGTGATCTACAACCTGCTCGAGGCCATCCGCATTGCCGCTCACCTGCTGATGCCGCTCATGCCCCAGACTTCTGCCGAGGCTCTGCGCCGCCTGTCCTGCGAGGACGAGGCCGCGAGCGACGACCTCAAGGGCATTTGCGCTTGGGGCCTGCTTGCTGGTGGTCAGCCCGTCGAGAAGGGCGATCCGCTGTTCCCGCGTCTGGCGTAGAGACCGCGCGAGCGCCATATCGGCAATTTGCTGTTTAGCTGTAAGGGCATGGCCGCCACGGTCCATGCCCTTTTGTTTCAAGACGCCGCCATCATGCTAAGGAGGCAACCATGACAACTTCGCCTTTGGCAAACCCCACGGCCACCAGGGAGCTGCTAGAGGAGTTTGGCCTTGCGACTAAGCATCGCCTGGGCCAGAACTTTCTAATCGACAATCATGTGATCGAGCGTATCTGCGAGCTTTCCGAGCTTGCAGGTGACGAGCGCGTACTCGAGGTGGGTCCGGGTTGCGGTACGTTGACACTTGCGTTGCTGCAGGAAGCGGCGTGCGTCACGTCGATTGAGGCAGATCCCGAGCTCGAGCCGGTGCTCGATGCTCACGCCGCCGACTACGCCAACTTCCACTTTATCATGGGCGACGCGCTTAAGGTGGGCCCGGAGCAGATTGAGCAGGCTGCCGGCGGCGAGCCCACGGTATTTGTCGCGAACCTGCCCTATAACGTGGCGGCGACGATCATTTTGCAATTTTTCCAGACGATGCCGGCGCTCAAGCGTGCCGTCGTCATGGTGCAAAAGGAGGTTGCCGATCGCATTGCCGCAGCGCCGGGCAACAAGACCTATGGCGGCTATACGGCAAAGCTCGGCCTGTACGCGCAGGTGACGGGTCGCTTTGAGGTGCCGCCGCGTTGCTTTATGCCGGCGCCGCACGTGGACTCGGCCGTCGTGCGTATCGACCGTGTTGACGGCGTGGTGCCCGAAGGACTCGATCGCGAATTTGTGGCCCGCGTGATTGATGCTGCATTTGCTCAGCGTCGCAAGACCATCCGCAATTCCATGAGCGCCAACGGTTTTGCCAAGGACGTGCTCGATGCCGCTTTTGAGGTTTGCGGTATCGCACCCACCACGCGCGCCGAGACGCTCGATGTTGCCGACTTTGTCCGTCTGGCCCGGGAGCTAATCCATGACGCCTAATGCCGAACGCGTGACGTTTACCAAGAAAAAGAAGACGGTTACTTGTCCCGTGCCCTTGGCGCCGCTTGCCGACACGCATGCACATCTGCTTTCGTTTTGGGGCAAGGATGTGCCCGAGACGCTCGTGCGCGCCAAAGCCGCGGGCGTCGACCTGTTGGTGACGATGTTCGACCCCATTGCTGACAAGCGCAGCGTGGCGGACTATAGCGACTGGCTGGTGCGCGAGATTCTTCCGATGCAGGATATCCCGCAGATCAAGTATCTTGCCGGCGTGCATCCGTATGGCGCGCCGGACTATACCGACGACGTTCATGCACAGGTCGTTGCGACACTTGATGACCCCTTATGCGCCGGTATTGGCGAAATCGGCCTGGACTACCACATGGACTATGACGACGATATCGCGCCGGCACCCCATAACGTGCAGATTGATTGCATGGCGCGCCAGCTCGAGCTTGCCGTGCGCCGCAATGTGCCGGTGGAGCTGCACCTGCGTCACGAGGACTCGGATGGGGAGCGCACCTCGCACGTTGATGCGTACAACGTACTGCGCGAGGTGGGTGTGCCCCAGGCTGGTTGTGTGCTGCACTGTTTTGGCGAGGACCGCGCCACGATGGAGCGCTTTGTGGATTTGGGCTGCTATATCGCCTATGGCGGTGCGGCCACCTTTAAGCGCAACGACGATGTGCGTGAGGCATTTGCGGCAACTCCACTCGATCGAATTTTGTTCGAGACGGATTGCCCGTATATGGCTCCGGAGCCCATCCGCGGTCTTGAATGCGAGCCCGCAATGATCTCCATTACGGCAAACACGCTGGTCAACGACCGTGTCGATCGCACGGGTGAGGACGCCGAAACAATCGTGCAAGCCGCTTGGGAGAATGCCTGCAAACTTTTTCAAAAATAGTTCTTGCGTTCGTGGTGGCGCTCCGTTATTCTAATTCCTGCACGCGGGCGTGGCGGAATTGGCAGACGCGTACGGTTCAGGTCCGTATGGGGGCAACCCCATGAAGGTTCAAGTCCTTTCGCCCGCACCATTAAATGAAAGAGCTCCCAGCAATGGGAGCTTTTTTGTTATGGGCCCATCACAGGGACTTGAACCTGTGAAGGAGCGAGCGTAAAGAAAACGCGGAGCGTTTTTAGCGAGCTGGCGAGGACGCCGGCAGGCGGCCGAAGCCGGTGCGGATCCGCGAAGCGGATACGCGGACGTCCTTTCGCCCGCACCATTGATTGAAAGAGCTCCCAGCAATGGGAGCTTTTTGTTATGGGCCTCTTGTTGATGTCACGTTGCTGCTTCGTGCGGGTATCCTAGTGCCAACGTGTGCCTATCAGAGGAGAGACCATGCTGTTGTCCGGTATCATCGCCGCCCTTACCAGCCTTTTGATTCCCATCATTATTTTGTTGTTACTGCTTCCCAACGCCTGCTATGTCGTTGAACAGCAGCATGCCGTGATCATCGAGCGTCTGGGCAAGTTTAACCGCATCGTCAACGCGGGCTTCCACATGAAGGTGCCCGTGATTGACCGCAAAGCCGCCACGGTGAGTCTGCGCACCATGAAAAACGGTTTTGGCATCGACGTTAAGACCCAGGACAACGTGACCATCGGCCTTGAGGTCTCTGCTCAGTACCACGTGAGCTATGACATGGGCGCCGGCCCGGCAGATTCGGGTATCTACAAGAGCTACTACATGCTGCAGGAGCCCGTCGACCAGATGCGTGACTTCATCACCGACGCCCTGCGCTCTTCGATTCCCGTCTACACACTCGACGAGGTCTTTGCCAAGAAGGATGACATCGCCAAGGATGTCAACGCTACCGTTTCCGAGCAGATGGCCGCCTACGGCTTCACCCTCGTGTCGACGCTCATCACCAAAATCGCACTGCCGACCGAGGTCGAGAACTCCATGAACGACATCAACGCCGCCCAGCGCAAGCGCGCTGCGGCACAGGAGCTCGCCGAGGCCGACCGCATCAAGCGCGTCACCGAGGCGACCGCCGAGGCCGAGGCTATGGAAAAGGCGGGCGAGGGCATCGCCAACCAGCGCAAGGCCATCGCACTGGGTATCAAAGATTCGCTCGAGATCATCCAGGAGACGGGTGTCGGCAATGACGAGGCCAACCAACTGTTCATGTTTACGCAGTGGTCCGAGATGATGACGGAGTTTGCTCGCACGGGTAAAACCTCGACGGTCGTGCTGCCGAGCGACTTCTCGCAGTCGGCCTCTATGTTCGAGCAGATGCTGACCGCCGGCAAAGTTCAAAACGATTCGAAGGAGTAGACGCGCGTGAAATACACCGTCGTTTGCGTCGGTAAGCTCAAGGAGCGCTTTTGGAAGGACGCGTGCGCTGAGTACACCAAGCGCCTAGGCGCCTATGCCAAGGTGGATATCCGCGAGGTGGCCGATATCGACCCGGCTAAGGCGGGCGGCGTGGATGCCGCGCGCGACAAGGAGGGGGCGGCAATTCTTGCTGCATTGCCGTCTCGAGCGCATGTGATCCTGCTGGCTATCGAGGGCAAGGAGCGTTCGAGTGAGGAGCTCTCGGCGAGGCTCGACGATCTTATGCTGCGAGGCAGCAGCGACATCGCCTTTGTGATTGGCGGTTCGGACGGCGTGAGCGATGAGGTGCGCGCCCGCGCCGACGAGATGCTCAGCTTTGGACGCATTACCTTGCCGCATAACTTGGCGCGCGTGGTGCTGCTGGAGCAAATCTACCGCGCCTGCAAGATCAGCCGTGGCGAGCCGTATCACAAATAGGTCGGCAATACGAAACAATGGCGTGGGACAATAGCTTTCGTTTTGAAGAGCGTGTCTGAGAGGACTATGAGATATGAAGATTGGATTTGTCGGTTTTGGCAATATGGCGAGCGCTATGGCCGATGGCTGGATCGCTGCCGGTGTAGCTGCGAGCGACATGTGCGCCTGCGCGGGTCGCTACGACGCACTGGTTGAGCGCTGCGAGGCGCGCGGCATGGTCGCCTGCCACGATGCCGCCGAGGTTGTCGCCGCATCCGATATCGTGGTCGCTGCGGTCAAACCGTACATGATCGAGAAGGTATTCGCCCCGCTCAAGGATGCTCTTGCCAAAAAGGTCGTTCTGTCGGTTGCCTGGACCTGGGACAGTGCCAAGTGGGAGCAGGTCCTGCCGGGCGTCGCGCATATCTCGACGGTGCCCAACACACCGGTTTCGGTGGGCGAGGGCGTCATCGCTTGCGAGAAGGCTTCCACGCTTAGTGATGAGCAGAGCGCCGTGGTGCTTGATCTGCTTGGCAAACTCGGTGCGGTGGTCGAGCTCGATACGAGCCTGCTGTTTGTGGGAGGCACGGTGGGTGGTTGCGCTCCGGCATTTGTCGCCATGGCAATCGAGGCCCTGGGCGATGCTGCGGTCAAGCACGGTATCCCGCGTGCCGATGCCTATCGCATTGTGAGCCAGATGGTGTTGGGTACGGCAAAGCTGCAGCTTGCAACTGGCCAGCATCCTGCGGCGATGAAGGATGCCGTATGCTCGCCCGGTGGTGCCACCATCAAGGGCGTCGTTGCGCTCGAGGACGCCGGCATGCGCAGCGCCCTGGTCAAGGCAATCGACGCAACTCTCCAGTAAAACCGACCAAAAAAAGGACTGGTTTATTTTTGGCAGGTATTTTCTGCGGTTTTGTCCTTTTAGCGAAAAGCGCCCCGCAACTGGCTCAATTCCAGTTGCGGGGCGCTTGCGTTTGCCCAGATAAAACAGACCAAAATAAACCTGTCCCTTTTTGGCAGGTTAGTCCCAGAAGCTGTCTTCCTCATCCTCGGACTTGGGTCCGCGGTCGACGTACATCTTATGGGTACGCTTCTCCATTACAAAGGCAAGAATCGCAAATAACAGGATGCCGCCGGCGAAAAGGATGGCAAAACCGGTGCGGGTGCCAAACAAAAAGGAAAAAACTGCGTCCATTGGGTGCCTTCTTGCGTAGTTGAGTTGGGTCGTAAACGCTCATAAGTATATACTTGCCCATACATGTACAAGGTTGCAACCTAAATGGAATGTATATCGCCGGAGGATCTAATGCTTGATATCAAGTTTGTTCGCGAGAACCCCGATGCCATCGATGTCGCCATGGCTAACCGCCAGACGTCTTGGGATCGCGAGAAGTTCTTTGAGCTCGACGACGAGCGCCGTGCCGTCATCACCGAGGTCGAGGAGCTCCAGGCTACGCGTAATGCCGAGTCCAAGAAGATCGGCGCCCTGATGAAGGAGGGCAAGAAGGACGAGGCCGAGGCTGCCAAGGAGGCCGTGCGCGCCGTCAACGAGAAGATTGACGGTCTGGCCGAGCGTCGTACCGCCCTCGAGCAGGAGCAGTACGACTTCATGGCTCACCTGCCCAACATTCCTTGCGAGGCCACGCCGTACGGTAAGGACGAGGACGAGAACATCGAGCGTCGCCGCTGGGGCACCCCGCGCGAGTTCGACTTCGACTTTAAGCCGCACTGGGATCTGGGCACCGATCTGGACATCCTCGACTTCGAGCGTGGCAACAAGCTCTCCGGCAGCCGCTTTACCGTTCTCGGTGGCGCCGGCGCCCGCCTGGAGCGTGCCCTTATCAACTTCTTCCTCGATACGCACACCAGCCGTGGCTTCAAGGAGTGGTGGCCGCCTATCGTCGTCAAGCGTCAGACTATGTTCGGCACGGGCCAGCTGCCCAAGTTCGAGGACGACGCCTATCATGTCTCGGGCGACAACTTCCTGATCCCCACCGCCGAGGTCGTGCTCACCAATCTGCACGCCGGCGAGGTCCTCGATGCCGACACGCTGCCGCGCCGCTACACCGCCTTCACCCCCTGCTTCCGCGA
>JAXKHW010000130.1:0-4836 GCA_036549635.1 Collinsella sp.
CGGCTCGGAGCAGGTATGGGCGAGTGCCAGGCCAAGTCCAGCGGTGTGCTCCAGGTTGCCAGCGCTCGTGGCGTACTCGACCTCGGGCTGCTTGGACAGGGCATCGCCTACGCCGGCCCAAAAGTACTCCGCCGGAGCCTCGGCGATTATCTTGGGGTTGATGAAGATGTGCGCAGGGCGGTTGGGGTACGAATAGCCCTCGAGCGAGCCATCGTCGTTGTAGACAACGGCAATGGCGGTCGCGGCGGAACAGTTAGAGCAAATCGTCGGCACCGTAAAGACGATCTTCTTGAGCTCGATGGCTGCGGTCTTGACGGTGTCGAGCGCCTTGCCGCCGCCGCATGCGATAAGCACGTCAGCTTCCTGACAGGTGGTGGAGTTCACGACCTTGGCGATATTGGCACGCGTGCTGTTGGTGCCATAGACGCGCGTCTCCAGAATCTCGACGTCGGTACCTGCCAGTGCAGCTTCAATGCCGGGAAGAGCTGCGGCCAGTGCCCGCTTGCCACCGATGATCGCGACCTTGGTCGCTCCGTATTCGGCCAGCGCGCCGGGCAGCTCGTCAAAGCAATCCTCGCCGACGGTATAGTCGCTCATTCCAATTGTGCGCATAGGTACCTTCTTTCGTGAGATAGAGTGCTTTCAGGTATTTTGCTCCTAGAGCAGGGCTGTAATAGCGAGAAATTTCGAACGTATAAAACCAGTGTTGAGGGTTTTTCGCCGGCGCGGAACGTGCTAGCATACTCCGCATAAGCGTTGATGGGGACGAGTAGTCGGCCGTCCGCATGCCACAGAGAGCGGGGAGCGCTGAGAACCCGTGCATGCGACCGATGAAAATCACCCCGGAGCTGCGGTCCCAACGGACGTGCCGCGCAGGTTCGTCTTAGTAGACATCGCCGAGATGGTCGTCGATACAGGCCAGCCGAGTAACGGATGCGAGCGCGCGAATACGCGGGCGAGGGCATCTAAGCTGGGTGGTTAAACGAAGAGCTTTTGCGGGCATACAGCCCGTTTTTGTGGCGCTTCGTCCCAGCTTGTAGGGACGGGCGCTTTTTTGGTGCCCAACGGGCGTGCGCGCCCACGACATGAAAGGGGTACCGTGGCAAACGAGTACAAGCAGACGATGAATCTGCCCAAAACCGGTTTTCCCATGCGTGCCGGTCTTTCCAAGTCCGAGCCCAAGCGACTCAAGGACTGGCAGGACAACAAGGTCTACGAGCAGGTTCTGAAGAAGAACGAGGGTCACAAGAAGTTCGTGCTGCACGACGGCCCTCCGTACGCCAACGGCCCGATCCACATCGGCCACGCCATGAACAAGATCTCCAAGGACATGATCAACCGCTACTGGATGATGCAGGGCTATGAGGTTCCCTATGTTCCCGGTTGGGACTGCCATGGCCAGCCGATCGAGCATAAGGTCGAGGAGAAGCTCGGCACCGAGAAGTTCAACCAGACCTCCACGGCTAAGATCCGTGAGCTTTGCAATAAGTTCGCTGTCGAGAACATCGAGCTGCAGAAGGCCGGCTTCCGTCGCCTGGGCGTGCTCGGCGATTGGGACAACCCCTATCTGACGCTCTATCACCAGCATGACGCCGCCGACATCGAGGTTTTCAAGGCCATGTTCGACAAGGGCATGATCTATCGCGGTCACAAGCCCGTTCACTGGTGCAAGCACTGCCATACCGCACTTGCTGAGGCCGAGATTGAGTACTCCGACGAGACGAGCCCGTCCATCTTCGTGCGCTTTGAGATGACCTCCAAGCCCGTCGGCCTCGAGAACTTCGACGGCCCGGTCGACTTTATCATCTGGACGACCACGCCGTGGACCATCCCCTCCGACCAGGCAGTTTCTCTCAAGCCCGGTGCCGCCTACGTCGCCGTTGAGCACGACGACCGCGCCGAGGTCATGCTCGAGGACCTGGCTCCCAAGTGCTGCGAGGAGTTTGGCTGGGAGTACACCCCGGTTGTGGTCGACGGCAAGCCCTATGTGGTTCCCGCCGAGACCTTCCATCACATTCACTATAAGCAGCCGATCTTTGACGGTGTTGAGGGCGTGGCACTGTTGGCCGATTACGTCGGTGTCGATGACGGTACCGGTATCGTCCACAACTCGCCCGGTCACGGCGTCGACGACTACTTCGCCTGCCTCAAGGAGGGCATCACCGACATTTGCATGCCGGTCGATGACGACGGCAAGTTCTACACCGGCGAGGAGTTTGGCACCGGCGGCCCCTTCAGCGGCATGGATACCGACGAGGCCAACCCGCACATCATCGAGTTCCTGCGCGAGCGCGGCACCCTGGTCCTCGAGAAGAAGATCACGCACAGCTATCCGCACTGCTGGCGCTGCAAGCACCCGGTGCTCTTCCGTGCTACCGACCAGTGGTTCGTCTCGATGGACAAGACCGGTCTGCGCGAGCAGGCTGGCAAAGAGGTCCGCGAGAACGTCAAGTGGTATCCGGCTCACGCCGCCAACCGCATCGGCGCCATGGTCGAGCAGCGTCCCGACTGGTGCATCAGCCGTCAGCGCAACTGGGGCGTGCCTATCCCCAGCTACACTTGCGCCGACTGCGGCGAGAAGGTCATGAACGACGCCACGCTCGACGCCGTCATCAAGCTCTTCCACGAGAAGGGCTCCGACGCCTGGTTCACCGACGCTCCCGAGAGCTACCTGGGCGAGGCCTGCGTCTGCCCCAAGTGCGGCGGCCATCACCTCAAGGCCGATAAGGACATCCTCGACGTGTGGTGGGACTCCGGCGTGTCTTGGAAGGCCGTCTGCGAGTACCGCCCCGAGCTGGAGTACCCGGCGGATGTGTACCTCGAGGGCTCCGACCAGCACCGCGGTTGGTTCCAAAGCTCGCTGCTCACCTCGGTGGGCGCCAACGGCCACGCTCCGTACAAGGCGGTTGTTTCGCAGGGCTTCACCCTCGACGGCCAGGGCCGTAAGATGTCCAAGTCGCTCGGCAACGTCATCGACCCCAACAAGGTCTGCGACGAGATGGGCGCCGACATCATCCGCCTGTGGGTTGCCTCCGTCGACACCAGCTCCGACGTTTCCATCGACCACGAGATCCTTGCTCGTACGTCCGATGCCTACCGTCGTTTCCGCAACACGCTGCGCTTCCTGCTCTCCGAGCTCGAGGGTCAGTTTGAGCCCGAGACCGACGGCGTCGCCTTTGCCGACCTGCTGCCGCTCGATAAGCTCATGGTTGCCCGCCTGACTCAGGTTCAGGCCGAGGTCGACGACGCCTACGCCAGCTACGAGTTCCCGCGCGCCTACCGTGCGCTTTATGACTTCGTGGTTACCGAGCTCTCCAACGTGTACCTCGACGCCCTGAAGGACCGTCTGTACTGCGACAAGCCCGGCTCGCTCGAGCGTCGCAGCGCCCAGACCGTGCTGGCCGAGCTCTTCTCGATGCTCATGCGCGACCTGCAGCCGATCCTGTCCTACACGGTTGACGAGGCCATGGCATATGCGCCCGCTGGCTGCGTCGATCACCAGAAGTACGCCGCGCTGCTCGATTGGTACAAGTCGCCCATCACGGTCGACGAGGCCAATGAGTTCGAGGGCGTGCTCGAGGCTTCTCTTGAGCTCCGTAGCGCCGTGACCAAGGCCCTTGAGGATGCCCGTTCTGCCGGCACCTTCACCAAGAGCCAGCAGGTTCGCGTCAAGGCGGTCGTTCCCGCCGAGATGTACGCGCTGCTGACTGGTGACAAAGCGGTCGACCTGGCCGAGTTCTACATCGTCTCCGATGTTGAGCTGACCCAGGGCGAAGAGCTTTCCGTCTGCATTGATGCTGCCGAGGGCGAGTGCTGCGACCGTTGCTGGAACTATCGCACCACCGTCGGCGAGTACAACGGCCACGCGCATATCTGCAAGCGCTGCGCGAATGCCCTTTAAGGCACGGTAACTCGGCATTTTAGTTATTGGGAGAATTTGGACGCCTTCGGCCCATTTGCTCCGCTGAATAAAAGCGGCATTCTGTTTTTCGGAATGCCGCTTTCTTTTTATGCTGGTTATTTATCTGGCGTTAGCGAATATGTCGTGCGCTCTGCGTGTGGCAATATAAGATGGTTAATTGCGTTAAACGGAATTCGATGTTCTTGAGGGTAGGGGATTGATTTGGGTCGTACTGGGGATATGACGCCGCCTTTGCGTTGGCGGTTGGGTGTTGCTGGTGGGGTGGCGCTCGTTGTGCTGCTTGTTGACCAGCTGACCAAGCTTGCGGTTCGTGCCGTGGGCGAAGCTTTGCATGTGACTGCCATCCCCGGTGTCATCGACTTTATGTTTGTCCGCAATATCGGTGCTGCCTTTAGTATGGGCGAGGGGCATGGCATCGCGTTTGCCGTGCTGGCGTTGGCGGTCATTATCGCTATTGCCGTGTACCTCGTTCGTGCACCCCAGCTCGCCCATCTTGAGGTTGTGGGCATGGCGATGGTTGCGGGCGGTGCTATCGGCAACGCTATCGATCGTTTGGCCTTTGGCTTCGTGACCGATTTTATTGCCACCACCTTCATCGACTTTCCCGTCTTCAATGTGGCCGATATCGGCATTACGGTCGGTGTTGTGCTGGCGCTTATCGGTTACATGTTCTTGAGTCCCGCCGCTCGCGAGGTCGATGCGACTGCTGAGCTCAATGCCCGTGATGAGGCCCGCGCTAAGCGCAAAGCCAAGCAGCGTGGGGAGCGTGCCCGCAAGATTCGCGAAAGGAACGAGCGTTAATGGCCGACATCCATATTCTTGTTGCCGACGATTGCTCTGGCCAGCGTCTCGACGCCTTTTTGGGTGCCAACGACGGCTGCCCCACGCGCTCTGCCTGCGCGTATCTGATCGAG
>JAXKHW010000131.1:0-3174 GCA_036549635.1 Collinsella sp.
CCGCCGCCAACGCATCGCCGCGGCCAAATGCAAGCGCATGCAGGCGCGTGCGGCCCTGCTCGCCGTGATAGCAGCGTGCATCCATGGCGGCAGACAGCGTCTCGGCATGGCGGAACACGCCCGTGAACAGCGGAATGGCCACACTGCCGAGCATACGCACGCCGCCGAGCGGGCCTCCCGTCACGCGCGCACCGCGGCTCGCCTGCGCATCGGCCGTCTGCTTCATCTCGGTAGCGAACTGCGGCATAAAGCGCAACGCGATACCCATGATCATGCCGAGCTCATGCGCCGGAAGCCCCACGCGCGCAAACGGTGCGAGCAGACGCTCAAAGCCCGCGGTGAGGTCGAGCGTGGGGGTGGTGAGCGTAATGGCGCTCATGCCGGCCATCATCAAGCTCAGGCGGCACGCCATAAACGCCGCAGAACGCAGCGAGCCCTCGCTTATCTGCAGAAAGCCGAGCTGCCACAGAATGCGCCCGCTCTGGTCGGAAAACAGGTTGAGCACTGCGACCACGACGACGATTGCCAGCAGCGGCGCCATCGACGACAGAGCGCGACGAGCCGGAACCCGGGACACGGCATAGATCAGCACAACGAAAATTGCGACCGGGGCCAGTCCGCGGAAGCCGCCGACGGTCAGCGTCGTGATCAAAAACACAAAGCCCAAGAGCAACTTAGTTCGCGGGTCCAGGCGGTGGATCGCACTATCGCCGGGATAGTAGCTGCCAAACGAAAACGCCTCCATTAGCAGCCCTCCTCTCGCGCGACCGTCTTGGAATTAGCAGTGTCCGCGACGTTAGAAGGACCGCCCGAGCGACCGATTAGCAGGTCCATCAACTCGTCTGCCAGCGACTCAACCGTATAGAGGCCGCCGCGACGCAGCGGCACGCCCGCTTCCGCGAGCGCCAACGCCATGCGCTGAGCAGCAGGTACGCCCAAGCCGATCGACTTGAGCTCATCGGCATGCGCAAACACCTGCACGGGGGTTCCCTCGGCAAACACCGCGCCTTCGTTCATTACGACGATACGGTCGCAGCAATTGGCCAGGTCATCCATACTATGCGAAACCATGACAACGGTCAGGCCATCGCGGTGAAGTCGATCGATAAGCTCAAGGAAATCCCTGCGCGCAGCCGGATCGAGCCCCGCCATGGGCTCATCGAGCACCAGGACTTCGGGCTCCATGGCGAGCACGCCGGCGAATGCCACACGCCGTTGCTGACCGCCCGAAAGCTCAAAGGGACTCTTGTCGCCGACCGTGGAAAGGTCGAGGCCCACGCGTGAGAGCGATGACTCGACACGACGGTCGACTTCATCTTGCGGCAAGCCAAGGTTATGCGGACCAAACGCCACGTCCTGCGCCACGGTTTCGGCAAACAGCTGACGCTCAGGATATTGAAACACCACGCCGACCTTGGCCTTAACCGCGGCGGCGTCTTTCTTGTTTGACAGATCGAGCCCCAGCGCGCGAACGGATCCCTCCTGGGGGCGAATCAAACCGTTGAGATGCTGGACCAGCGTCGACTTACCCGAACCGGTATGACCTGCCAAGCCCAGGAACTCGCCGCGACGCACCGTCAGCGATACATCGCGCAGCGCCCACGGGCTGCTTGGGTCGTTTCCCCAAAGAGCCTGTTTGCTCGATTTGCCCGCAGTGGCCGAGCGCTTATGCCAGCGGCGGCGCTCGCGCGGACTGAGCGAATAACTGTACGAAACATGGGATAGCTCGATGACGGGCTCCGACGCGTTGCCCTCGTTGTCTACCGGAACAGTGCCGTCAGCGATTTCCGACTGGGATACGGAAGACTGCCCCGCGATGCCTGCCCCACTTCGCTCGGCATAAGCCTGCGCAATCTCGGCGACCATATCCGCCTCACGTACCTGCGCGCAAACGGGCACGCCCTCCGCACGAAGTGCCATGCCCAAACGGCACGACTCTGGCATGTCAAGGTTGAGCTGAACGAGTTCATTCGCCCGCGTCAGAATCTCATCGGGCGTGCCCAGCATGGCAACTCGTCCCGTCTGAAACACGGCGACACGATCGGCCTCGGCAGCCTCCTCCATAAAGTGCGTAATCATCACGATGGTCATGCCGCGAGCGTGCAACGCGCGGCAAGCCTTCATGAGGCCCTTGCGTCCACGCGGATCGAGCATCGAGGAAGCCTCGTCCAATATGAGCACGCGCGGTTCCATGGCGAGCACGCCGGCAAGCGCCACGCGCTGCTTTTGGCCGCCCGAAAGCGCATGGGTCTCGTGGCGCTCAAAGCCCACCAGGCCCACACCCTTCAGCGCCTCGCGTACGCGCTGCGCAATTTGCGCCGATGGCACGCCAAGGTTTTCGGGACCAAACGCAACGTCATCTTCGACAAGCGTTGCCACCAGCTGGTCGTCGGGATTCTGGAATACCATGCCCGCGGTCGAACGAATGTCGTAGACCAGCTCGGGGTCGGACGCATCCATGCCGTTGATGCGTACCGTGCCCGCATCGGGCTGCAACAGCGCATTCAGATGCTTGGCAAACGTCGACTTGCCCGACCCATTGCCACCGAGGATGCAGAAAAACTCGCCGTCCTCGATATTCAGATCGACGCCGTCGAGCGCCGGTACGGCACCGTCATAGCTAAAGGAAACGCCCCGACACTCAATCATGCGCGGCCTTTGACCTGGTCCTTTTTAGGCGTGATGAGGTTGGAGACCGCTTTATACACCGCCAGTGTCAACACCGAGTTAAGCACGGTCTTGATAAGGTTGAACGGCAGCACGGCAGGAATCATGAGCGGGGCGATCACATCGACCGAGCCATACCAGAACCATACGCCAATGGTAAGGTTTGCGACCATAGACAACGCCGTAGCGGCAATAACGCCGAGCACCAGGCCAATCACGGCACCCTTATAGGTATGCATCTTCTGATAGACGATAGCCGCAGGCAGAATGTAGCCCAGCGTGGCAACCAGGTTCATAAGCGCGCCGACCCAGTCACCCGTGGTGAGCGCATGGATAACGATAGCCATAGCGGCAACAGCAGTGCCGGCGCCAGGACCATACGCAAACCCGCACACCATCGCCGGTACCAGCGACGGGTCATACGTCAAAAACGGCGCCGAAGGAAGGATAGGCAGCTGCACGTACATAAACAGGGCGCCCAAGGCGCACATCAACGCCATGGTAACG
>JAXKHW010000132.1:0-5150 GCA_036549635.1 Collinsella sp.
GCGCCGGTGCCGCCGCCTGCACGTCGGACAATCCGGAGCAGATCCGCAACGCCGACGGCCTGGTCATTCCGGGCGTGGGTGCGTTCTATGACGCGATTGCCTTTATGCGCCAGAGCGGCGAGGAGACGGCCGTGCTCGATGCCGTCGCCGCTGGAACTCCGCTGCTCGGCATCTGCCTGGGCCTTCAGCTATTTTTTGAGCGCGGCAATGAGGGCGTGCCGGCGGACGAGGGCGCGGTCGCGGACGGAAACGCTCCCGAGCAGGCTGGCGGTCCCTGGGTCGATGGCCTGGGTATTATGCGCGGCTCGTGCACGCGCCTGGAGTCGAGCCGCCTGAAGGTGCCGCACGTGGGCTGGGACCAGGTGCACATGACGTCCGCCGGTGCGGCTGATCCGCTGCTTGCCGGTTTTGCCGAGGGCGCCAACATGTACTTCACCCACAGCTACGCGGTGGCCGACGACGTCGATGCCGCCGATGTGTTGGCGCGCATGCACTATACACGGAGTTTCCCGTGCATCGTGCGCCATGGCAACGTGTGGGGCTGCCAGTTCCATCCCGAGAAATCCTCCGCGCTGGGTCAGCGCATCCTTAAGAACTTCGTCAACATCGTCGAGGAGGCCGGCCGATGATCCTGTTTCCCGCAATCGATCTGATCGGCGGCAAGGTCGTGCGCCTGGAGCGCGGCGACCGTAGCCGCTGCAAGGTATATTCCGACGACCCTGTGGCCGTCGCCCGCTCGTTTGCCGAGCAGGGCGCGAGCTGGGTGCACGTCGTAGACCTGTCCGCTGCCTTCGGCGAGGACGAGGACGCATGCGCTGCCAACTCAGCGGCGATCAAGGCCATCTGCGGCGTCGACGGTCTGTCCGTGGACGTGGGCGGCGGCGTCCGCTCGCTCGCGCGCATCGACGAGTTGGCCGGCTACGGTGCGCGCCGCATTGCGCTGGGCACCGTGCTGGTGACCGAGCCGGGTTTTGCCGAGGTGGCAGCCAAAGGTTTTGGCGAGCTGTTGGTGGCCGACATTGCCGCACACGACGGCCAGGTCAAGGTGAACGGTTGGCGTGACGGCGCGGGCATGGCGCTCGACGACGCCGTGGCGCAGCTTTCCGAGCTGGGCTTTAAGCATCTGGTGTATACCGACATCGCGCGTGATGGCATGCAGACGGGCATCGATGTGGCGGCGTATCGCCATGTGGCCGAGGTCGCGGGTTTTCCCGTCGTGGCTTCGGGCGGTATCTCGACGCTCGACGACATCCGTGCGCTGGCTGCGGTGGGTGAGGGCGCGATTGAAGGTGCCATTACCGGTCGCGCGCTCTACGAGGGCAACTTTACGCTGGTGCAGGCGCTGGCCGCCGCCCGAGGGGAGGAGTAGCCCATGCTTACCAAACGCGTGATTCCCTGCTTGGATGTCAAGGACGGCCGCGTGGTCAAGGGCGTCAACTTTGTGAGCCTGCGCGATGCGGGCGACCCGGTGGAGCTGGCGCGTGCCTACGACCGCGAGGGTGCGGACGAGGTCGTCTTCTTGGACATTACCGCCACGAGCGACAACCGTGCGACGACTATCGAGATGGCGGCGCATGCAGCCGAGGAGCTCGCTATTCCCTATACCGTGGGCGGCGGCTTTCGCGACCTTGCGGGCATGCGCACCATGGTTGCCGCCGGTGCCGACAAGGTGTCGCTCAACTCGGCGGCCGTGCGCGACCCGTCGTTGATCAGCCAAGCTGCCGCGGCGTTTGGCAGCCAGGCCGTGGTCGTGGCGATCGATGCCAAGCGCGTCGGTTTGCCCGGCGCATCCGGTGCCGACAAGTGGGAAGTCTTTACCGCAGGAGGCCGCAACGCCACGGGTATCGACGCGTTGGCGTGGGCCGAGGAGGCGGCCCGTCGCGGCGCCGGCGAGATCCTGCTCACCAGTATGGACCGTGACGGCACCAAGGCTGGCTTCGACCTGGCACTCACTCGCGCCGTGGCGCGCGCAGTGCCGATTCCCGTCATCGCGAGCGGCGGCGTGGGCACGCTCGAGCATTTTGCCGAGGGCGTGATCGAGGGCGAGGCCGACGCCGTGCTGGCGGCCAGCGTCTTTCACTTTGGAACCTTCAGCATTCGCGAAGTCAAAGAGTATATGGCCTCTCAGGGCATCCCTGTCAGGTTGGACTTCTAGAGCTGCGGCTTGCCCAGGCGCCGCATCTTGCCGCTCAAACCGTCGCTCGCGTACCAAAGTACGCGTCGCTCCTCTTTCGCGGCAACCTGCGTCACCTGGACAACCCTCGCCGACCTGCGAAGTTTAAATTGGGGAATTGAAATGGAAGAGATAACCGATCCTTCAAAGCTTACATACGACGCCAAGGGGCTGATTCCTTGTGTGGTTCAGCAGTATGACACCGGCGAGGTGCTTATGGTTGCTTGGATGAACGAGGAGTCGGTGGGGCTGACGCTCAAGACCGGTACCACGTGGTTTTGGAGCCGCAGTCGCCAGGAGCTCTGGAACAAGGGCGTGACGAGCGGCAATATGCAGGCGGTCAAGGAGCTCTGGGCCGACTGCGATAGCGATACGCTGCTGGTCAAGGTCGACTCGCCGGGTCCGGCCTGCCACACCGGCAACCGTACCTGCTTCTTTAAGAAACTCGCGTAGGGCGGGCGCTCGATTAGACGCTCGGCCACCAGAAAGGATTGAACTATGGGTGTGCGCACCGCAAACGTTCAGGATGGAAATATCGGAGAGACGTTGACAGGTCTGGCCGAGGTGATTCACGGTCGTCGTGATGCGTCGCCACAGGAGAGCTACACCGCTCGTCTGTTGACCGACGTCGAGGACGAGCTGCTCAAGAAGCTTGCCGAGGAGGCGAGCGAGGTCATCATGGCTTGCAAGGATAACGATCACGACCACATCCGCTACGAGGCCGGCGACCTGGTCTACCACCTGCTCGTAACGCTCGAGCGCTACGGTATCACCCTTGACGAACTGGCCGGTGAGCTCAACGCTCGCCGCCACTAGTCTTAGGCGAGGGGTATGGATTCCCATTCTCCGGTGGGGTGGGGGATGTCGAAGGTTCGATAACCACAGTCGTAGGCGTGGGCCTGAGCCTCGCGGATGTTCCAGCAAATATCACAGGCGCGGTGCGCGTCCGAGCCAAAAGTAATCGGCACCTCGGCATGGGCAAAGCGACGCAACAGCCCGGTCGCGGGGTAGTAATCGTCGAGCCCCTTGCGCGGTGCGGCCGTCGAGACCTCAACGCGGCGGCCCGTATCGTGCGCGCACTCGGCCATCTGCTGCCAAAACGGTGCGGGGTCAAAGTCTGGCGCAAAGCCTTCCTTCGAAAAGCGCATGACCAGGTCGGGGTGAGCCATTACATCAAAGTTGAGCGGGCTCTCGCAGGCGCGGCACCAGTCGTCGACGTAGCGCTCCCACACGCCGCGTACCCCCAGGTTTTCCCAAACGTGCAGGTTGGTGTCGTCGTCGATCCAACCGCAAAGGGAATCGGGTGTATCGGGACGAGCGACGTTTTCCGTTCCCGCCGTACCCGCGGCGCCGGCCATGATATCGCCTGGGTTGCCAATCCAATGCACGCTGCCCAGGCGCACGACGGCGCCCTGGGACCAGCGCTCAACCAAAGGCTCGCAGCCCTCGTACCAATCGCATTCAAAGCCATAGATAAGCTCGAGCTCCGACGCGATCTGCGCGGCAAGCTTGCGGGCATCCTCAAAAGCCAGACGATGTGCCGGCAGGTCGCCCTCGACAACCTGCACCTCGCAGTTGGCATCCATGCTGGCGGGTAAGGTGAGGTGGTCGGTCGAGACCATGATCCGGCAGCCAGCGGCCACGGCAGCGCGGACGTTTTCCTCAAACGAGGCATGTCCGTCCGAAAACGAGGTGTGGGTGTGGCAATCGACCAGCGGGCAAGCAGACATGGCAGCTCCTTTGCGTCAAGCGAATCCGCTTCATTGTAATGGCGTGGCCCTCGATGCGACGAGCGCGCTGGGGGCTGAAATCGACTGGAAAGGTGGGTTGAATGCGAGGGTCGCCACGCAGCATCGGCCCCGCGTCAAAACATGCACATCAGCCTCCAAAAGCTGCAAAAAATGACATGTTTTGAGGCTGATGTACATGTTTGGATAGGAGCGAGGGCGGCGACGGACGAAAGTCACGCCTGTGCCACGTCCGATGTGCTAGCGTTTGGATGAACAAAACGAGCCCGCGCGGAAAGGATCCGGACCGTATGCAATGCGATAGCACATCCCCGCTGTCCCGCGAGACCGATGCGCCCGAGACCATCGTCAAGCTGGAGTGCGACATCGACGACGCGTCGCCCGAGGTGCTCGCCTACGCCGCCGACCGCCTGCGCGAGGCCGGTGCGCGCGAGGTGCACTGGCTGCCCCTCTATTGCAAAAAAGGCCGCCCCAGCTGGCAGCTGCAAGTGATTTGCTCGCATGAGGATATCGAACGCCTGCAGACGATTATCTTTTTGGAAACCACGACCAACGGCATCCGTCGCCAGGTTATGGAGCGCGTTTGCCTGCCACGCCGCTTTGAGCAGGTGACGACGCCGTGGGGCGAGGTATCCGTTAAAGTGGCAACCCTGCCCGATGGCAGCGAGCGTGCAGCGCCCGAGTACGAGGACTGCGCCCGTCTCGCTCGCGAGCATAACGTGCCGCTCCAGCGTGTGATGCAGACGGCACAAACCGCGGCATCGCGATTTGAATAACGCGGCTGGTGGCGACATCCTGCGCCCAGCCATATCAACCCCATTCGAAAGGATCTTCCCATGAAATACCTCATCGCCTCCGACATCCACGGTTCGGCATATTGGACCGAGCGCCTCTGCGCCGCCATCGAGTCCGAGCGGCCCGACCGCATTGTGCTGCTGGGCGACCTGCTCTACCACGGCCCGCGCAACGACCTGCCGCGCGACTACGCCCCCAAGCGCGTAATCCCGCTGCTCAACGCCCTGGCCGACCGCATCATCGCGGTGCGCGGCAACTGTGACGCCGAGGTCGACCAGATGGTGCTCGACTTCCCCGTCATGGCCGACTACGCCACGCTGTTCGACGAGACCGGCCGCGAGCTGTTCCTGACGCACGGCCATGTCTTTGGCGCCGGCATGCACAACAGCGTCGACCACGCGCCCGCGCTGCCCGAGGGCTCCGCGCTCGTCTAC
>JAXKHW010000133.1:0-10423 GCA_036549635.1 Collinsella sp.
AACTTCGTTGCTTGAGAGCACGCACCTATTCCTCGGTAGCTCAATGGTAGAGCACGCGGCTGTTAACCGCGCTGTTGTAGGTTCGAGTCCTACCCGGGGAGCCAGAATTTTCCAGCCCTTTCCGTTGGGCTTTAAATTCCTCGGTAGCTCAATGGTAGAGCACGCGGCTGTTAACCGCGCTGTTGTAGGTTCGAGTCCTACCCGGGGAGCCAGGCTTTAAAACCCGTCGCTTATGCGGCGGGTTTTTTCATGCCGCGATCGCCGGTGGCGAACGTTACCGTATCAACATTTCGTGTCGAGGATGTAATCGCGAACCCCATGGCCTTAACATGGCGCGGTCGTTGTAAAATGTTGGAATGATTGCTCCCACGACATGGTGCCGCGAGCACCAAGAAAAGGAGATTCTTGTGTCTGAGACCATTAACGGCAGCCTGAGCGTCTCGAACGACGTTATTGCCGATATTGCCGGTTATGCCGCGATGACGTGCTATGGCGTCGTCGGTATGGCCGAACAGCTCCAGGGCGCCGAGAGCGTGCGCCTGCTTGCCGGTCAGCGCCTCCGCAAGGGCGTGCTTGTCTCCGCCGACGAGAACGGCCTTACGGTCGATCTTCACGTCGTGCTCGAGAACGGCGTCAACATGAAGTCCGTCTGCCACAATCTTTCGAGCTCCGTTGCCTTCACCCTACAGGAGATCGCCCAGATCGATCCCGCCAGCCTTAAGATCGGCATCCATATCGACGCGCTCAAGAGCCGTCTGAACTAGCATCCGAAAACGGAGATTCAAATACCCATGATTGCAAAGACCATTCGCACCTGTTTTCCGATCGCTGCGGCTGCCGTTTCCGACAAGGCCGAGGAGATCAACAAGCTCAACGTCTTCCCCGTACCCGACGGCGACACCGGTACCAACATGTCGCTCACGCTTGCCTCGGTGACCAAGGAGCTCTCCGCCCTTCCTGCCGACGCCGACATGGAAGCCATCGCCGGCGCCATCACCCACGGCTCCCTGATGGGTGCCCGCGGTAACTCTGGCGTTATCACGTCGCAGATTCTGCGCGGCGTGGCCGAGGGTCTCGTCTCTGCTGATGAGCCCATCACGTCCGCCAACATCGCCTATGCGTTCCGCCGCGCCGTCAAGGTTGCCTTCCAGGCTGTCCGCAAGCCCATCGAGGGCACGATCCTCACGGTCCTGCGCGATGTCTCGACCAAGGCCGATGAGTGCGAAAAGAAGAAGTTCTCGGCCGAGGATGCGCTCGATGCTATCGTCGTCGAGGCGTACCAGTCCGTCGCCCGCACGCCCGACCTGCTGCCCGTTCTGAAGGAGAACGGCGTGGTCGACTCCGGCGCCTTTGGCTTCGCCATCTTCCTTGAGAACTTTGTGGCTGCAGCACTTGGCCGCAGCACCGTTGTCGAGGATTTCTCCGCCACGTTTGATTCCGCTGGCTCTGCCCGCGACGCGGCCCTTGGTCGCGTTGAGATCGAGGCCAACGACGATTGGGAGGGCTCGGAGTTCCGCTACTGCAACGAGTTCCTGTTTAAGGCCGACGCCCCGTTTGACGAGGACGAATGCCTTAAGTTCCTAGGCTCCATGGGCGACTGTGAGCTGCTCGTGGGCGCCTATCCCGACTACAAGATCCATGTGCACTCCAATACCCCCAACCTGGTGCTCGAGCACATGCTGCAGCTCGGTCAGATCTATGAGGTCTTTATCCACAACATGGAGATGGAGGCCCACGATCGTACCGCCAAGATCCACGAGGATCAAGAAAAGGCCGTCGAGCCCGCCAAGGCGCTGGGTTTTGTCGCCGTTGCTGCCGGTTCCGGTGAGGCCGACATCCTCAAGTCCCTCGGCGTCGACGTGATCGTCTCGGGTGGCCAGACCATGAACCCCTCGACCGCCGACCTGCTGGGCGCGGTGGACCAGGTCAACGCGACCTCGGTCATCATCCTGCCCAATAACGGCAACATCCGCATGGCTGCCGAGGCTGCCGCTTCTGCCTGCACGGACAAGAAGGTTGCCGTCGTTCCCACCAAGACCGTTCCGCAGGCGTTCTCCGCGCTGTTCGCGGTCCTGCCCGATTCCGAGCTCGAGGACGCCGTCGCCGCCATGGTCGACGCCATCAGCGAGGTCCGCGATGGCGAGGTCACCCGCGCCGTGCGCGATTCCAGCGCCTCTGACGGCTCTCCGATTCACTCCGGTGACGTCATGGGTATCATCGCCGGCTCCATCGACGTGGTCGGCTCCGACGTGAAGCAGGTTACGCTCGACTGCATCAACCGTATGCAGGAGGAAGAGGAGGGCGACGCGCTGACGATTCTGGCCGGCGAGGAGCTGTCCGACGAGGCCTTCCAGGAGATCGTCGACGCTATCGAGGAGGCTCAGCCCGATCTGGAGATCGACGCCCATCGTGGCGAGCAGCCGCTCTATCCCGTGATCTTCTCGATCGAGTAGGCTCTGCCCATGTCCGAGCTGTGCTCCGTGCCGCGCGTCTCGGAGCGCTTTGCCCAGAGCAATGCGCTCGACGAGGATATCGCGCGACTCAAATATGTTTCGGGTAAACGTGAGGAGGCCCTTCGCCGTCTGGGAATTCGGACGGTGGGGGACCTCCTTCTCCATATCCCTCATCGATACCTGGACTTTACCCGTTCTTGGTCTATCGAGATGGCGCCCATCGGTACTGTGTGCACCATCATCGCCACGGTCGACCGTATCGTCCAAAAACAGCCGCGTCCGCGCATGCAGGTGACCGAGGTCTCACTCGTTGACGAGACGGGCGTGCTGCAGGTCGCCTTTTTCCGCCAGCCCTGGATTGCCCAGCAGCTTAAGCAGGGCGACCGCCTGGCCGTGATGGGCAAGGTTGAGTTTGCCTACGGTTTTAAGCAGATGGCCTCTCCGCACTTTGAAAAGCTCGAGGAAGGGCGTGCTGCGGGTACCATTTTGCCGGTCCATTATGTGAGTGACGGCGTGAGCCAGGCGTGGATGCGCCGCATCGTAAGCGGCGCGCTCGAGGTCGTCGGCAATCCCTTCGACCCGATTCCCGCACGCTTGCGCGTCAAGCGCCGCCTGATGAGCAATGCCCGCGCGCTTCGATCGATCCACTTTCCATCGAGTATGGCTGAGCGGGATATCGCGCGACGTCGCCTTGCTTATGAGGAGTGCCTTTACCTTCAGCTGGCGCTTCGCCTGCGCAACGATGGCGGCCTAGTCGATGTGGTGCCCTATGCCCACACCGCGGGCGAGCACCTGGCCGCACTCAAGCAAGCCCTGCCGTTTTCGCTGAGCGACGAGCAGGAGGTCGCGTTCCAAGATATCCTGCGCGATATGTGCGATGGCGGGCGTGTGATGAACCGCCTGCTGCTGGGCGATGTCGGTACCGGTAAGACCGCCGTTGCCGCCTGCGCGCTGGCTGTGGCTGCCGATAGCGGCACGCAGGCCTGTGTTATGGCGCCCACGGGCGTGCTGGCGCGCCAATATGCCGATAAGACCGGCCCTCTGCTCTCTCAGGCCGGCATGTCCTGGGCGCTTCTGACGGGTGCCACGCCGGCCGCAGAGCGCGAGCGCATCCATGCACAGCTGGAATCGGGCGAGCTTGACGTGCTCTTTGGCACCCATGCGGTGCTTTCGGATGACGTTGCGTTCAAGCATCTGTCGCTTGTCGTCATCGACGAGCAGCACCGGTTTGGCGTCGGCCAACGTAACGCCCTACGCGCGAAGGGCCCCGGTGCCGATCTGCTCGTTATGACGGCAACGCCCATCCCGCGTACGCTGGCGCTTTCGGTCTACGGCGATCTGGACACGAGTATCATCCGCCATCGGCCCGTCCCTGGCGCTGGCGTGACGACACGCGTGCTCACCGAGTCGAGCCGCGACCTCGCCTATGGCGCCATCCGCGAGGCGCATGAAAAGGGTCAGCAGGCCTACGTGATTTGCCCGCTCGTGGAGCCGAGTGACTCGGCCGATGAGTTGGAGGACGTGCCCGGTATCGCCCGCGACGAGGAGGGCCGCGTGACGGTCCCCGTGCCGCTGCATGATACGGCGACCGAGCTCGACCGCCTGCGTCTGGCGTTGCCGGGTCTTGTCATCGAGCGCCTTCACGGCCGCATGCCGGCGGGGGAGAAGGATCGTGTGATCGACGCCTTCAAGCGTGGCGAGATCGACGTGCTCGTCTCGACTACGGTGGTCGAGGTGGGCGTCGACGTGCCTAACGCCACCGTCATGGTCATCGAGAACGGCGAGCGCTTTGGGTTGGCTGCCCTGCACCAGCTGCGCGGTCGCGTGGGCCGTGGCAGCGTGTCGGGCACGTGCCTGGTCATGACGCACTCCAAGGGCAACGGTGGCGCTTCGGCAGCGCAAGATCGCCTGCAATCGCTCGAAAAAACCTCTGATGGCTTTACACTCGCCCAGATGGACCTGCGCCTGCGCCATGAGGGCGAAATCCTGGGGTACCGCCAGCACGGCGGTGTGACCCTGCGCTTTGTCGACCTGGATGCCGACGAGGAGCTGATCGAGTGGGCCCATTTGGACGCGGTCGAGCTCTTGCGGTATGCTTGTACACTTGACTCCGTGGCGACGCGCCCCCTGCGCGACGCGGTCGCCATGCGTTATCGACATATTTTTAAGGAGGTCAGCGGAGGATGAGAATCATCGGCGGCGAATGGCGCGGTCGTAAGATCGAGGAGCCCCGTGGTCGCGATGTCACCCGCCCCACGACTGATCGCGTGCGCGAGTCGTGCGCATCTATGGTCATGTCGGCATTCGACTTCGATCTGGACGAGGTCCGCGTGCTGGACGCCTTTGGCGGCTCCGGTGCCTTAGGGTTAGAGATGCTCTCTCGTGGGGCCCGCTCGCTCACGACGTTTGAGATCGATCGCAACGCCGCGCGGCTCATTACCAAGAATATCGAGTCGCTCTGCCGCGACCGTGCGCGTTGGCGCGTGGTCACGGGCGACATGCTGGCGAGTGCCTCGCGCGGTCGTGTACCGGGCGGCCCCTTTGATCTGGTCCTGCTCGACCCGCCCTATGCTTTTGGTGCCGAGCCGGCCGAGGAACTGCTGCAGAACCTGGCTCAGCAGGGTTTACTTGCACCTGGCGCTTACGCCTTGTTTGAGCATGCCGCTGCCGATGCAGGCGCGCATCTGGCAGGCTTTGAGACTGTACGTGAGAAGCGCTACGGCATTACCTCGGTCGACCTGCTTCGTTGGGTCGGCGATAACGATGGCGAGGGCGATAACGCCGGCACCGATGCTGACAACAACGATGCCACGACGTTTCAGGAGGATGCTCATGAGTGACACCATCAACCGCGTGATCGTCCCGGGCACCTTCGATCCCATCACGTTTGGCCATATCGATGTGATCCGCCGCGCCCGACGCATCTTTCCCAGCGTGATTGTCGCCGTGGCCGAATCGCAGGGTAAAAACGGTGTGGGCACCACGTTTATGCTCGATGAGCGCGTGGCGCTGGCCCGCGAGGCGCTCGGTGATATTGACGGCGTCGAGGTCCTGCCCTTTACCGGCCTCTTGGTCGACTTCGCTCGCGAGCAGGGGGCGGGGGCCGTGGTCAAGGGCCTGCGCGCTATGACCGACTTTGAGTACGAGCTGCAGCAGGCCGACCTTAACTATCGCCTGGATAGCGAGCTGGAGTCCATCTTTGTCATGAGTGCGCCGCAGTACGGCTATATCTCGAGCTCGGTTGTTCGCCAGATCGCCTCGCTCGGCAGCGATGTATCGACGTTTGTGCCGCCCAACGTGGTCGAAGCGCTCAAACATCGCTTTTCGTGACGTTTCTTATTGCCTGGTGGCATGTGGTAAACTAGCACGATGATATGTTACCTATGAAAGGAGACCGGATGCCGGGCGAGAATTTTCCTGGCGATAGAATCGTCAGCTTGGTCGATGAGCTCGAAGGGCTGATCGAGGAAGCCAAGCCGCCTTTCGGCAAGAACGCTCAGTTCAAGGTCATCGACGCCGACGTGTTCTTCAACATCCTCGACGAGATCCGCATGAGCTATCCCGAGGAGTGGCAGAAGTCCCGCCGTATCCTTAAGGAGCGCGAGGAGCTTATGGCTTCCGCCGCCGCTCAGGCCGATTCCATCATCGCTGACGCTCAGCAGCAGGCCCTCACCATTGCCGGTGAGCAGGAGATCGTCCGCCTTGCGCAGCAGCAGGCCGACGACATCCGCGATCGTGCCCAGCAGTACGAGCGCGAGACGCGTTATGCTGCTGAGGACTACGCAGAGCAGGTCTTTACGCACCTGGAGGAGAACCTCAAGAGCCTGACCGGCACCGTTACCCGTTGCCGTCAGCAGCTCAACGAGGGTGCCGCCCAACAGAACGGCCAGTGGTAATGGCTGAGTTCCCGAGCGTTACCGTCGATCTTTCCGAGCAGCTCGAGTTTCCTGGAGATTCGTATCCGCTGAACGGTAAGGTCGATGTCGCCACCTACACGGTGGGCGAGAAGGAGTACCAGCTTCAGGACGGCATCGACTACGACGTTGTCTTTACCAATGCCGGTACCGGTGTCTTGCTCACGGGCATGGTCCGTGCGCACGCCACCGGCGAGTGCGACCGTTGCCTGGAGCCCGCCTCGTTTGATATCGCTGGCGAGATCGAGGAGTTCTACCTCTTTGAGGAGCCCGATGATCCCGAGGCCTACGAGGATGGCTACGAGCTCCTGGGTGAGGACCGCATCGTCGATCTGGGCGAGCCCATCAATGACGCGGTCGTTATGGACACGCCGTTTGTGGTGCTCTGCAAGCCTGATTGCCGCGGTCTGTGTCCCACCTGCGGTTGTAATCTCAACGTCGAGCAATGCGATTGCGCCGCCCAGGCAGAGGCAGAATGGGCCGCTGCCACGGAAAATCCATTTGCAGCATTGAAGAATCTCAAGCTTGATGAGTAAAACTGTGGTAGTATCGCTACTTGCGCGTAATCGCCACACTGGATAGTTCATAAGGAAGGTCACTATGCCCGTACCTAAACAAAAGCAGGGTCGTATCCGCACTCACACCCGTCGTTCCGCCAACATGAAGATCTCGGCTGCGGCTCAGTCCACGTGCCCCCGTTGCGGCGCTGTCAAGCTTCCGCACCACGTGTGCCCCAGCTGCGGTTTCTACAAGGACCGCGAGGTTATCGTTACCGAGTAACGGTATACTCTGGATGCGATGCCGTTCCAAATGGAACCACAATGGCCGGCTCAATGAGTCGGCCATTTTTGTATAAGGAGCATGTATATGAGTAACGTTCGCGTTTGTGTAGACGTTGTGGGCGGAGACGAGAAACCTCAGGTCGTTCTCGATGGTATCGAGGCTGCGCTTGCCGCCGATCCCGATATCGAGGTCTTGGCAGCTGGCCCCGCCGAAATCGTCAATCCCTTTGCAGCTTCCCACGCACGTGTTGAGGCCCTTGAGGCGCCCGACGTTATCGCCATGGATGACGATCCCATTCGCGCCGTGATGACCAAGCGTAAGTCGTCGATCGTGCTTTCTTGCCGCGCCATTAAGAAGGGCAACGCGGATGCGTTCTTCTCTGCCGGCTCCACCGGCGCCATGACGGCCGCTGCCACAGCCTACGTGACGCCGTTTAGGTATCAGGCCGAAGGCAAGAAGCAGCCGGTGCGCCCCTGTCTGACCAATGCGCTGCCCAATCGCGCCGGCGGTCTGACGGTGTTGTGCGACATGGGTGCCAACCCTGATGTCGAGGTTGACGATATGGTGCGTTTTGCTCAGATGGGTAGCGCCTATGCCCGCGTCGTCCTGGGTATCGAGCATCCCCGCGTGGGCCTGCTTGCCAACGGCACCGAGGACGAGAAGGGCTCCAACTTTACCAAGGCCTGCTTCCCGGCCATGAAAGCCGCCGTTCCCGGCTTTGTTGGTAACTGCGAGGGAACGGACATCACCTCGGGTAACTTCGATGTCATCGTTGCCGATGGCATGTCGGGCAATATTGCGCTCAAGGCCACCGAGGGCGCTGCCAAGTTTTTGCTGCGGGAGCTCAAGGGTGTCTTTATGTCTTCGCTCGGCACCAAGATTGCCGCGCTGCTCATCAAAAAGCAGATGCGCGAGATTAAGGCCAAGCTCTCTGGCGACGCCAAGGGCGGCTCGATTCTTCTGGGCCTGCGCGGCGTGGTCCTGATCGGCCATGGCGCCACCTCAGTCGAGGCTGTCAAAAACGGTACGCTCGCGGCGGCCGAAGCCGTGCGCGCCGGGCTGGTCGAGAATGTCGCCAACTCTATGGACGGTATCGTTTTATAAGAGCGAGTTAGGGCGCTGTTATGTGCTTCGCGGCGCACGTCGTGGGGTAGAATCAGAACCGTGTCTTGGTACCGCCCGGGCGGTACCATTCTTTTGGTATTCATGCACTATGAGAGGAAGCGCTATGGACCGCTCCGAAATCTTCGACAAGATCGCCGAGGTCGCTGCTGACGTTCTGGGCGTCGATGTTGCCGAAATTAGCGATGAGACCACCTTTGACGACCTCGATGCCAACTCGCTCGAGCGCCTGCAGCTGGTTACGGCTATCGAGGACGAGTTCAACCTCGAGATCGATGACGAGACTCTGCTCTCGCTCAACTCTGTCGCCGACGCCGTCGACGCTATCGAAGCTGCCAAGGAGGCCTAAGTCTTGGCTTTATCCGAACGACTTACGCGCGCCCAGGAGATTCTGGGCCATGAGTTCAATGACAAGGTGCTGCTGCGCGCGGCCCTTACGCATCCCTCGGCAGTCGAGGGCCAGCCGGTTTCTGCCAGCTATGAGCGCCTTGAGTTCTTGGGCGATTCCATTTTGGGTGCTGTGGTCGCACGCTCCCTGTTTGAGTCCTATCCGGAGTTTGACGAGGGCAAGCTCACGCGCCTGAAGGTGTCGCTTGTCTCGGGCGCTACGCTATCCGAGGTTTCTCACGAGCTGGGCATCGACGACATCATCATCTTTGGTGCCTCCGAGACCGGTACCGGTGCGCGCGGCCTGCATTCGGCCCTCGAGAACGTCTATGAGTCGCTCGTGGGCGCGCTGTACCTGGATGCCGGCTGGGACGTTGCGGCGGAGTTCATTCACCGTACGCTTAAGCCGCATTTGGCTTCCGAGCGTGCCGAGCATCCTGCGAACCCCAAGTCGTTTTTGCAGGAGTGCGTGCAAGCCGACGGTCACGAACCTCCGGCGTACAAGCTCGTTGGCTCCGAGGGCCCGGCGCATGCGCCCACCTTTACCGCTGTGGTGTTGATCGATGGTATTCGTCAGGGTCGCGGCTCCGGCTCCTCAAAGAAGGAAGCCGAGGGAGCTGCCGCGCTCGAAGCGCTCGACCGCATGGGTTACACCACCAACGGCGTGATTCTGAACAAGAAGCACGTGTAAGCGAGGAACCGTGTATCTCAAGTCCCTCACGCTCAAAGGGTTCAAGTCGTTTGCCGACCGCGCCCATATGACGTTTGAGCCGGGCCTGACCGTCATCGTCGGTCCAAACGGCTCGGGAAAATCGAACATCTCTGACTCGATTCTGTGGGTCCTGGGCGAGCAGAGCGCCAAGCAGCTGCGCGGCCAGGCCATGGAGGATGTCATCTTCTCGGGCTCGTCGGCGCGCAAGCCGGTGGGTGTCGCCGAGGTCACGCTGGTGCTCGATAACTCGGACCATATGTTGCCCGTCGACTTTGACGAGGTCGCCATCACCCGTCGTATGTATCGCTCGGGCGAAAGCGAGTACCTCATCAACTCGAGTCCGTGCCGCCTGATGGACATTCAGGACATCCTGCACGATTCGGGCCTAGGCAAGGATACGCATTCCATCATCAGCCAGGGCAAGCTCGACGCCATTTTGCAGAGCCGCCCCGAGGAGCGTCGCGCCCTCATCGAGGAGGCCGCCGGCATTTCCAAGCACAAGCGCCGCAAGGAGCGTGCGCTCAAAAAGATTAAGTCGATGGACGAGCACCTGACGCGTGCCCGCGACATCAATAAGGAAATCGCCCGTCAGCTGCGACCGCTGGAGCGTCAGGTCGATCGCGCGCGCAAGTACAAAGAGCTGTCCTCGCGCGCGAACGAGCTTACGCAGATGCTGGCTGTCGATGAGCTTCGTTCGCTGCAGTCGCAGTGGAACGACCTGGAGAGCCGCTCCAAGGAAGGTGCTGCCGAGCTGGAGCTTGCGCAGTACCGCATGAGCGAAAAGGAGCGCGAGCTCGAGAAGCTCCAGGTTATGCTTGAGGAAAAGGGCCTGTTTGTGGGCGACCTGGGCGAGCAACGCCGTCATATGCAAGATGTGGTCGGCCGCATTAACTCCGACATGCGCCTGCTCGAGGAAAAGGGCCACAACATGGTGTCGCGCCTGTCGGACATGCGCGGTCAGATTTCGAGCTCCGAGCATCAGCGTCGTCGCGTGGTCGAGGAGCTCGAGGACGCGCGTGCGCAGCTTGAGGAAGGGACCGGTGCGCATATGC
>JAXKHW010000010.1:0-6973 GCA_036549635.1 Collinsella sp.
CACTTAATGTGGCCTTCGTGCGAGCAGGACTGTCCGCAGTAGCGAGCAAAGCCCCAAACCGCGTCCCCCAGTACCGCCTACGAGAAGTCAGCAACCTGCGAGTTCAGCGCCGCCAGGATCTCCTTGAGCTCAGCTGCACGGTCCCTCTTCTTCTGGACCACCGCAGGCGCGGCCTTGGCCACAAAGCCCTCGTTGGCGAGCGTCTTCTCGCAGCCGGCGAGCTCCTTCTGCGCCGCGGCGATCTCCTTCTCAAGACGCGCCTTCTCGGCCGAAAGATCGACCTTGCCCTCGAGCACCACAAAGACCTCGACGCCGCTGTCGACCACGGCAATGCTCGCAGCCGGCTTCTCGACGTCGGTACCCATGACCAGCGAGGCAGTGTTGGCCAGCGGCTCAATCGTGGAGCGCAGGCTCTCGAGCTTCTCGATGTCCTCGACACCGGCGCGCACGACCACGTCGAGCTCGGCCTTGGGGCTCAAGCGATAACGCGAACGCGTGGCGCGGGCGGCGGAAACGACGGCGCGGCACAGCTCAAACGCGCGCTCGGCGTCCTCATCGACGTACTTGACGTAGTCGGCGGGCTCCGGCCACTTGGCGATCATGAGCGCCTCGGCGCGGTCCACGTTGCCCTCGGCATCCAGGTCGAGCACGCTCGCCGGCATGTTGTCCCAGATCTCCTCGGTGACAAACGGCATGAGCGGGTGCATCAGGCGAATGGAGGTGTCGAGCACAAAGATCAGGTTGCGCTGAGCCTGCAGACGGCCCTCGCCCTTCAGACGGGCCTTGGTGACCTCGACGTACCAGTCGCAGACCTCGTTCCAGAAGAACTGCTGCACGCCGCGGGCCATGTCGCCAAAGGTGTAGTTCTCGATACCCTCGGTGACCATCTTCACGGCCTTGGCAAGGCGGCTGAACATCCAGGCGTCGGCCGGCGTCTCCACGACGGGCTCGCCAGGCGTGTAGCCCTCCATGTTCATGAGCAGGAAGCGGCTGGCGTTCCAGATCTTGGTCACAAAGCTCTTGGCCTGGTCGGTGCGCGGGCTGTCGATGAGCTTCTTGGTCTTCTTATCGATGTTCGCGTCAAACTTGACGTCCTGGTTGTTGGTGCACAGCGTCAGCAGGTTGTAGCGCATGGCGTCGGCGCCGTACATACCGATGAGGTCCATGGGGTCAACGCCGTTGCCCTTGGACTTGGACATGCGGCTGCCGTCCTTGGCAAGGATCGTCGGGTAGATGACGACGTCCTTAAACGGCACCTCGTCCAGGAAGTACAGCGAGCTCATAACCATGCGAGCAACCCACAGCGCGATGATGTCGCGCGCGGTGACGAGCGCCGTCGTGGGATGATGCCCCTCGAGCAGCTCCGGCTTTTGCGGCCAGCCCTGCGTGGCGAAGGTCCACAGCTGCGAGCTGAACCAAGTGTCCAGCACGTTCTCGTCCTGATGCACGTGATGGCCGCCGCACTTGGGGCACACGTCGGTGTCCTCGGTAAGGGCGTCCTCCCAGCCGCAGTCCTCGCAGTAGAACACGGGAATGCGGTGGCCCCACCACAGCTGGCGGCTGATGCACCAATCCTTGAGGTTCTCCATCCAGGTGGTGTAGGTCTGCGTCCAGCGCGAGGGGTGGAAGGTGACCTTGCCGGATTTGACGGCGTCAAGCGCCGGCCCCTTGAGCTTATCGACGGCCACAAACCACTGCTCGGACAGCCACGGCTCAAGCGCGGCGTCGCAACGGTAGCAGTGCATGACGGAGTGATCGAGGTCCTCGACGTGATCGAGCAGGTCGTGCTCCTCGAACCACTTGATGACGGCCTCGCGGCACTCGTCGCGGTTCATGCCGGTGAACTCGCCATAGCCCTCGACGACCACCGCGTGCTCGTCGAAGATATTGATCTGCGGCAGGTCGTGGGCCTGACCCATGGCGTAGTCGTTGGGGTCGTGGGCCGGGGTGACCTTGACAAAGCCGGAGCCAAAGTTGGCGTCGACGTGCCAATCTTCAAAGATGGGGATCTCGCGGTCGACGATGGGAAGCTTGACGGTCTTACCCACGAAGGCGGCCTTCTCGGAATCCTTCGGGGAGACGGCAACGCCCGTGTCGCCGAGCATGGTCTCGGGGCGCGTGGTGGCGACGACGATGTAATCCTGGCCGTTGACCGGCTCGGTCAGCGGGTAACGCAGGTGCCAAAGGTGGCCCTTCTCGTCCTTGTACTCGGCCTCGTCGTCCGAGATGGCGGTGGTGCAGTTGGGGCACCAGTTGACGATGCGCTTGCCGCGGTAGATCAGGCCGTCGTGGTACCAGTCGCAGAAGACCTTGCGCACGGCTTGCGCGTAGTCCTCGTCCATAGTGAAGCGCTCGTTGTCGAAGTCGACAGAGCAGCCCATACGCTTGATCTGCTCGACGATGATGCCGCCGTACTCGTGGGTCCAATCCCAGCAAGCGTCGACAAACTTGTCGCGGCCGATCTCCAGGCGGCTGATGCCCTCACTCTTGAGCTTCTTGTCGACCTTAGTCTGCGTGGCGATACCGGCGTGGTCGGTACCCAGCACCCAGCGCGTGGACTTGCCGCGCATGCGGGCCATACGGATGATGGCGTCCTGGATGGAGTCGTCGGTGGCGTGGCCCATGTGGAGCTTGCCGGTCACGTTGGGAGGCGGAATGGTGACGGTGCAGTCGCCCACGCCCTCACGGCGCTTGTAGTAGCCGCCGTCGAGCCACTTCTGCAGGATCGCCGGCTCGTTGGTCGACGGATCGTAGTTCTTGGGCATCTCTTCCATATATCTCTCCCTGTCCCGCCGGCGTGTCCGCCTGCTTGGTTTTCGCTCGGTCAGGTCCTGGCTCGCAAGAAGAGCACATTAAGTGCTCTTCGGCTCGTGCGGAATCTACGAAAACCAAGCAGGCGGACACGCCTTAGGTATCGATTACTTCAGTCTGTAATGACTTCGCTGAGGCTTAAACAAACATACAGAATAACACAGGTAGTTGGGGTTATTGCGTATATATAAAATAGCCTCCGACCACGGATGGTCAGAGGCTATTTGCAAGCACGTTTTTGGCTGGTTTACCCGTAGATGCGCTGGGGCTGCTCTTCGCCCTTTACGGAGGCTTCGGTCACGATGACCTTGGCGACGCCCTCCTCGCTGGGCAGGTCGAACATCGTCTGCTGCAGCACGTCCTCGCAGATGGAACGCAGGCCGCGGGCGCCGGTCTTGCGGGCAAGCGCCATACGGGCGATCTCGTGCAGGGCGGCATCCTCAAACTCAAGCTCAACGTCCTCGAGCTGGAACATCTTACGGTACTGGCGCACCACGGCGTTCTTGGGCTCCGTCAGGATCGACACCAGGTCATCCTCGTCGAGCGCCTGCGTCTGGGTGACGACGGGCGTACGGCCCACGAACTCGGGGATCATGCCAAAGGCGTTGAGATCCTGCGGGAGCACCTGACGCAGCAGGTCGTTCTCGTCGACCGAGGTGGGGCCGGCGATCTCGGAGTTGAAGCCCACACCCTTGTTGCCCACGCGATCGGCAATGATCTTGTCCAGGCCTACAAAGGCACCGCCACAGATGAACAGGATGTTGGTCGTGTCGATCTGCAGCAGCTCCTGCTGGGGATGCTTGCGGCCGCCGGTGGGCGGAACGCTTGCCACCGTGCCCTCAAGGATCTTAAGCAGCGCCTGCTGAACGCCCTCGCCCGAGACATCGCGGGTAATGGAGAGGTTCTCGGCCTTGCGGGCGATCTTATCAATCTCGTCCACGTAGATAATGCCAACCTGCGCGCGCTCGATATCGCCATCGGCAGCATTGATGAGCTTAAGCAGGATGTTCTCCACGTCCTCGCCCACGTAACCGGCCTCGGTGAGTGCGGTGGCATCGGCGATGGCAAACGGCACCTCGAGGATGCGCGCGAGCGTCTGGGCCAACAGGGTCTTGCCGGTACCAGTGGGACCGAGCAGCAAGATGTTGGACTTGGCGAGCTCCACCTCGTCCATATCGTTGTCGAACTGCGAGCCCATGCCGCCGTCAAAAGCGGACACCGCAGCGCCGCCCTCGATCACGCGGCGATAGTGGTTGTACACGGCAACCGACATAGCGCGCTTGGCGTCCTCCTGACCCATGACATAGGCCGAAAGCTCGTCATAGATCTCGTGCGGCGTCGGCACGTGCGTGATGACCTGGCGGTCGTCCTCGAGCTCAAAGCCCTCGGTCTCGGGGTCCACGGCGGGCTGCCCAGCAGCCTGGCCGTGGTCGTTGAGGAAGCCTGGCAGCTTGCCGTTGCGGGCAGCGTCCATAAAGTCCGAAGCCAGCGACTCCTCCAGAATCTCGGAGCAAGCGGCGACGCACTCGTCACAGATAAAGATGTTGGTCGGGCCCTTTACGAGGCGACGGACCTGGCCCTGCTCTTTTCCGCAGAAGGAGCAGCGGATAGGGTTGCCGTTCTCGTCAAAGTTGTCCTGCATGTTTCCTGCCATCCTAGGCATCCTTCGCGGCGAGATCGCGCGAGGTGACGATACGGTCAATCAAGCCGTAGTCGAGGGCCTCGGCAGCGGTCAGGTAGTTGTCGCGCTCGGTATCGGCCTGGACCTTCTCGATGGGCTGGCCCGAGGCGTCGGACAGGATCTGGTTGAGCTCGCGACGGGTCTTCTTGATCTCCTCGGCAACGATCTCAATCTCGGTCTGCTGACCCTGGGCACCGCCGCTGGGCTGGTGAATCATGACCTTGGAGTGCGGCAGGCAGAAGCGCTTGCCCTTGGCGCCGGCCGAAAGCAGCACAGCGGCCATAGACGCGGCCATGCCGACGCAAATGGTGGAGACCTGCGGCTTAATGAAGTTCATGGTGTCAAGAATCGCCAGGCCGGAGTAGACCTCGCCACCGGGCGAATTGATGTAGAGCGAGATATCCTTCTCGGCATCCTGGCTCTCAAGATGCAGCAGCTGGGCAACGACCAGGTTGGCGCTGACGGAGTTGATCTCCTCGCCCAAGAAGATGATGCGGTCGTTGAGCAGGCGCGAATAGATATCGTAGCTGCGCTCGCCGCGCGGCGTCTGCTCGATAACGTATGGCACGAGGGCGGAATCGAACTTAGCGATCATACGCATCTCCATTTCTCTCTTGCGGACCAAATTGGTTCTAGATAAACGTACGGTGCCCGCATGCTATGCATTGGCTGGCACCGTACGAAGCAACCGGATAACCGGTGTATAACTTTACCCCATCACGGGCGCACGCATGCGCTCGCGGGCAAGGTGGCGAGAATTACTCGGCGTCCTTGGCGGTCTCGTCGACCTCGGTCACCTTGGCGTTCTCGACCAGGTGGTCAACGGCCTTGGAGCGACGGATGGACTCGCGGACGGCAGGCATGCGGCCATCGGCGATGAACTCGGCCTTGGAAGCCTCGACGTCCTTGACGCCGGCCTTCTCGAACTCGGCGTTGATGTCGTCCTCGGTGACCTCGATCTTGAGCTCACGGGCGAGGGCGTCCAGAGCCAGGGACTCACGGGCAACGTCGTTGGCCTGCTTGTGCAGGTCGCCGATGAACTGCTCCATGGTTAGGCCGGAAGCGGGCAGCCAGGTGTCCAGCGTCATGCCGCGGGCAGCGAGGTTGGACAGGAAGTTCTGGCCAAGCTCCTCAAAGACGGACTGCTCGTAGTCGGCGTCCATCTCGTCGAGTTGCAGACGCTCGGCGAGAGCGGAGACGCAACGGTTCTCCTTCTCGGCCGGCAGGCGGGAAGCCTTGTCCTGCTCGATCTCGATCTTGATGGCGTCGCGCATAGCGTCGATGCTGTCGAAGCCAAAGTCGGACTTGACGAGCTCGTCGGTGAGCTCGGGGGTGTTGCGGACCTTGATGCCCTTGACGGTGACCTCGACGGTGTGGGTCTCGGCCTCCTCGCCCTCCTCGACCTCGTCGGTCCAGGTAACGGTCTTGACGTCGTCAACGTTAGCGCCGATCAGGGCCTCGTTGAACTCCTTGGGGTTGCTGTCGCTACCGGCGATGAGCATGCGGCCCTCGGCAGCAAAGTTGTCGGCGTTCTCGACGGCCTTGAGGTCGACGGTGACGTAGTCCTCGGCCTCGACGGCGCGACCCTCGACGTCCTCGAAGGTGGCACGGTAGTTGAGGAGCATCTCGACCTGGTTGTTGATCTCGGACTCGGTGACCTCCGCAGGGGGCATCTCGATCTCGACGGCGTCGAAGGAGGAGAGCTCAGCGGCAGGACGCAGGGAGAACTCAACGGTGTAGGTGTAGTCCTCGTGATCCTTGGCGAGGTCGAGCTCCTTGTAGTCACCGTTCTTGGTGGGGACGATGTCCAGCTCGTTGAGGACGGCGGGCTCGTTGGCGGCGATCAGGTCGTTGGTGGCCTGAGCGAGGGTTGCCTCGGCGCCAAGAGCGGAGTCGATGACCGGACGGGGGGCCTTACCGGCGCGGAAGCCCGGGAAGCGGTACTTCTTGGCGGTGTCCTTGTAAGCCTTCTTGATCGCGGCGTCGACGTCGGCGGCCGGGATGGTGACCGTAGCGGTGAGCTTGGCGTCCTTGACGTCAGAAGCGGTGATGTTCAACACGTTCCTCCTCATACTGCCCAGCTTATCTGAGGTGCTGGTACCTTTATGCAACAAAGAGTCGCGACGGCCGAAGCCGACGCAGATGCGTTGGTGCGGGCGAAAGGACTCGAACCTTCACGGGAATCCCACCAGAACCTAAATCTGGCGCGTCTACCAATTCCGCCACGCCCGCATGAGCGCACAGACTAGGAATGATAGCAGATACGAACGGCAAGCGCACGCACACCTTTTACAAGCTCACGACCTCACCACGAGTGCAAAAGGCGGGACGAGTTGCCCCGCCCCGCCAATTACGACTTGTTCGCTGACCTGTTACTCCCCCAGCAGGGCCTTCTCGGGCGTGATCGGCAGCGAGCGAACCTGGTGGCCGGTGGCGTGTGCCACGGCCGAGGCCACGGCGGCGAGCGGCGTGTTGATGACG
>JAXKHW010000134.1:0-1649 GCA_036549635.1 Collinsella sp.
AGCTTAAGAAGTGCATCGAGATCGCTCTCTGGCACAGGACCCGCCAATTGAAGACGGGTCCTGCCGGGGATCTCGCTAATAATCGAGAATCTCATAGTTTGTGCCTGGGAGCGTTACTCGGCTGCCTCGTCAGCAGCGGCCTCGCTCTGGGTGATGTAGGCAGCCTCGGCAACCATGTCGTCGACATTGGCCTTGGCCTGCTCGACCATGTCCTGGTAGCAGTTCTTGACGCGCATACCGCACGCGATGCCCTGCACGCAGGCGTTCTTTACCGGGGCGCTGGTGAGCAGCTTGATGCCGGCCGTACCAAGCAGAAAACCGCCACCGACAAGCAGGGTGTTAAACGTCGACTTCTTCATGTTGCTTCTCCCTTTTGCCGCACAAGCGCGGCATGGTGCCTTAGCACCCGAGTTCATTAGTTTGCTCGAGCACACTTTTGAGACTAGTTTAGTATAACTATTTGGTCAACTATGGCTAACTTTTTGAAAACATGCGGTCCAGACCGCCCGGTACTCGGCGGTTCACCCACCACGACGCAAATCCGCACTCCCACGGGTATCCGCCCCCGCCCTTGCCACAGTCCTACAGCTGCCAGTCCGCCGACTCCTTTTGCAGCGCAACCATGCGGGCGAATTCTCCGCCTGCTGCCTTGAGCTGCGCCGGAGTGCCCTGTTCGGCAACCACTCCATCCTTGAGCACAACGATTTTGTCGGCATTTTCCACCGTACGCATACGGTGGGCAATAACGATAACCGTCTTACCTGCAAGCAGACGGGAGAGCGCCTGCTGCACCACGGTCTCGTTCTCCACATCCAAGCTTGCCGTCGCCTCGTCCAACAGCACGATGGGCGCGTCCTTAAGCAGCGCACGAGCGATGGAGATGCGCTGGCGCTCGCCGCCGGAGAGCTTGGAGCCGTTCTCGCCGATCATGGTGTCGTAGCCCTGCGGCATACGACTCACGAACTCATCGCAGTTGGCGGCATGTGCGGCAGCCAAGACTTCCTCATCGGTGGCGTCACGACGCCCGAGGCGGATGTTTCCCATCACTGTGTCGTCAAAGAGCAGTACGTCTTGGAACACAATGGCGTAGTCGCGCAGGAGTACCTCGGGATCGACGCTCGCAACATCCACGCCACCCACGGTAACCTTGCCCGCGGTGGCATCCCAAAAGCGTGCGGCCAGGCGGCTCACCGTAGACTTACCGGAACCCGAAGGACCGACCAGCGCCGTAACTTCGCCTTCCTTGGCGGTAAAGCTCACATCGGTAAGAACTTTCTCGCCGGCGCGCCCGTCCTCGCCCGCACCATAGCCAAATGCCACGTGATCGAACACCACATCGTGGCCCGCGGGCTCAAATTTCTCGCTGCCCCGCGCCACAGGCTCTTCCATGATGGAACGCATGCGCTTGGCAGACGACTCGGCGACGAACAGCTCGGACATTAACATTAACGCCTGGTCAAACGGCGCATAGATACGGCTCACCATAAGCAGGAAGGCAAACATCACCAAAAAGTCGACCTGCCCGGAGGCGACCATCGCAGCACCCGTGACCAGCGTAGTGGCAATGCCCAGACGCAGGATGGCAAAGGCGGAGTTGACCAAAAGCCCGTTAGCGAGCTCGCCCTTGGTGGTCTCGCGCTCCTCGGCAT
>JAXKHW010000135.1:0-1647 GCA_036549635.1 Collinsella sp.
GACATGCTGCACATGGACCCCGCCGACCTGCGCCTTAAGAACATCGTGCGCGAGGGCGAGGTTATGCCGCAGTACTACAACGAGAAGCTCAACGCCTGCGCGCTCGACCGCTGCCTGCTGCGCGCGATGGACATGATCGGTTGGCGTGACAAGCCGCTGGCCGTGGACCTGGACGACCGCGTGCGCGCCCTGGGCTGCGCGCTCACCATGCAGGGCTCGGGCATCTCCAACGTGGACATCGCCGGCATCGACATGCGCCTGGAAGAGGACGGCTTCATTACCATCGGCACCGGCGCCACCGATAACGGCATGGGCGTCGACACGATCCTGGCGCAGATTGCCGCCGAGGAGCTGGGCGTGGAGAGCTCGCTCATTGTGGTACGCGGCGTGGACACCGATGTGTCGCCGTTCGACGCCGGCTCGTACGCGAGCTCGGGTACGTACGTGACGGGCCTTGCCGCCAAGAACGCCGCGACCGAGCTGCGCGAGAAGATCTGCGCCAAGGCCGCCCAGATGTGGGACGTGGACGTCGCCGACGTGGTCTTTGATGGTCAGTACGTGCGCCTGTCCGACGAACGTGCCGCGCGCGAGCAGAACCGCTACCTCACGCTGCGCGACTTTGCCAACCTGTGCGTCAAAAACATCGCAGGCGGCGACGCGCTCACCTCGCATGCCTCTGCCTGCCTGCCCGTTTCGCCCCCGCCGTTTATGGCCGGCATTGCCGAGGTCGAGGTCGACAAGGCCACCGGCAAGGTGACTGTGGTGGACTACGCGGCGGCTGTGGACTGCGGCACCGTGATCAACGAGGCGCTCGCGCGCGTCCAGGCCGAGGGCGGCATTGCCCAGGGTATCGGCCACGCGCTCTACGAGATCGTCGAGCACGACGACCGCGGCCGCCTGCGCACCGGCAACTTTATGAGCTACAAGTTACCCACGCGCCTGGATATCGGCAGCATTCGCGTGGCCTTTGAGCCGAGCTACGAGCCGACGGGCCCGTTTGGCGCCAAGTCGATCGGCGAGGTCGTCATCAACACGCCGCTCGCCGCCGTGGCCTCGGCCGTCGCACACGCCACCGGCCATCAGGTTCGCTCACTGCCCATCACGCCGGAGAAAGCACTGCTAGGGGAGTAGGCGAGCTACCTCTACCGGCGTTTACCTGACTCCGTTCGGAAACTGCATCCCACTTTTCAGCCGAAATCTGGGATGCAGTTTCCTTTTGAAGCCCTTCGCGGAAAGCGCGACCCATTTTGAGGCGTCAAACTGGGATGCATTTTCCGGTTGATGCCTCAAGTGGAAAGTGCATCCCATAATTCTGGCTCAGAATGGGACACGCTTTCCGGTTGAGCCTTCTTGCGGAAACCCCATCCCATTCCAAGACGCCAAACCGGGACACGCTTTCCGGCGCATGGCCAGCACCGCCAGACTGCCGGGTCCCACCGAAGTTGCGGTGGAATAGTTCCTGTTTTGGAGGACTGGAGCCCCAAACAGGAACTATTCCACCGCAACTTATGAGATGGGGTGGCGTGCGCTCTGTTGGCTTGGACTCGTGGTGAGGTCGTGAGCCTGTAAAAGGTGTGCGTGCGCTTGCCGTTCGTATCTGCTATCATTCCTAGTCTGTGCGCTCATGCGGGCGTGGCGGAATTGGTA
>JAXKHW010000136.1:0-3672 GCA_036549635.1 Collinsella sp.
GGCCATCAATGCCGCGCGCTCACACACGAGCTCAAAACCCGCTCGCGTATCGAATGCCCCCGCAAAGGTGAGCGCGGCGACCTCGCCCAGCGAAAATCCCGCACAGGCGGCAGGCGCCACGCCGCGCTCACGCAGGGCGACAGCCGCTGCCAGGTCATGAACGAACACGCACGGCTGCGTGTTCTCGGTCTGCGAGAGCTCCTCCTTGGAGGCGTTCCGGCACTGCTCGCTGGTTCCCGGACGTACCTCGTCGGCAATGGCGAACACCTCGGCAGCCGCCGGCGATGCCTCGATCAGGTCGACGCCCATCGCGGGGTGTTGGGCACCCTGGCCGGCGAACAAAAACGCTACGCTACCCATGTGGACGCACCCTTCAGAACGCGCTCGGCACCATCGACCAGGTCGTCAACGATTTCACGTGCGCTTTGGCGTTCGTTGACCATACCGGCAACCTGTCCGCACAAAAACGAACCCTCTTCGTAATTACCGTCCTTTGCGGCTTTACGAAGCGCGCCCGTGCCCATGGCCCCGAGCTCCTCGGGGCTTGCGCCCGCCGCCTCGTTCTTGGCATACGCGTTGGTGAAGGGGCTCTTGAGGGCGCGAACCGGATGTCCCGTCGAGCGACCGGTCGCACGCGTCGACGTGTCGCCTGCCTTGAGCACCAGCTCTTTGTACTGTTCGGATACGGTGCACTCGTTTGCGACCAGAAAGCGTGTTCCCACCTGGACGCCGGCAGCGCCGAGCATAAAGGCGGCCGCCACACCGCGGCCATCGGCGATGCCGCCAGCCGCAACCACGGGAATATCGACCGCATCGACAACCTGCGGGACAAGTGCCATCGTCGAGGTCTCGCCAATATGGCCGCCTGATTCGGTGCCCTCGGCAACCACGGCAGTGGCTCCGCGACGCGCCACGAGACGCGCCAGCGCCACCGAAGCCACGACGGGAATAACCTTGATGCCTGCATCGTTCCAGGCCTTCATGTACTTGGTGGGATTGCCGGCGCCGGTCACCACAACGGGCACCCGCTCATCAATCACCACTTGTGCGACCTCGTCGACAAACGGGCTCATGAGCATAACGTTGACGCCAAAGGGCTTATCCGTCTTGGCGCGCAGCTCGTGAATCTGATCGCGCAGCCAGTTTGCGTCGGCATTCATGGCCGCGATAATCCCTAAGCCGCCTGCCTCGGACACGGCAGATGCCAGCGAGGCATCGGCAATCCAGGCCATGCCACCCTGGAACACGGGTTTTTCGATGCCGAGCAGATCGCAGAGAGGAGACTTGAGCATCACTACTTCTCCAATGCCGCCTCGACCGTATCGACGAACTCGCCGACCGTCTTGGGGTTCTCCTCGGTATCGAGCGCAATGCCAAACTCGTCCTCGACGGCAACGAGGATCTCGACGGTACCCAAGCTGTCGAGGCCAATCTCCTCGAGCGTGGACTCGGGCTTCATCTCGACATCGTCAAGGCCAGCGGTCTCGCGGATAACGTCGCAAACGCGCTCGAAGGTCTTCTGATCTGCCATGGTGTTTCTCCTTTTTGTTTTGCCCCTGGGGCGTTTTTATTACCTATGTGCAACTACTTCCAACGAAGCAGATAGCCACCTATATCCAAGCCGGCACCAAATCCAACGAGGGCGACGGTGTCGCCCGCATTCAGTGCGTCGGTACGTGCTAGCCGGTCAAGCGCAAAGGGAATGCAGGCGCTCGAAATGTTGCCGGTCTCGCGCAGCGTTCGAACCACACGCTCGTCTGGCACGCCGAGGCGTTTGACCGCCTGACTCAGGATTCGTTCGTTAGCCTGATGAAATACAAAGTGGTCGATGTCCTCGACCGCGATGCTCGCGTCGCAGGCGAGCTTGTTGACCGTGTCGCAGATGGCGTTGACGCCGAACTTGAACACGCGGCGGCCGTTCATGGAAAGCACGCTCGCGCTATCTGCGGAGTCCTTAAACGGCGAGGTGCCGACCAGACCGGGAACGCGCAACGTCTCGACGTCGGGCGCTGTCGAAAGCTCAACGGCAAGAGGGTTGTCTCCCCCAGCCCCTATGACCGCAGCACCCGCGCCATCGCCAAAGAGCACGCACGTGGCACGGTCGGTCCAATCGAGCGCGCGCGTCATCTGCTCGGCGGCAACGACCAGCACGTGCTCGGCGCGAACTCGGGCGATATAGCCCTCGGCGACATCGAGCGCAAAAACGAAGCCAGCACAAGCCGCCGAAACGTCGAAGGCAGGACATGTGGCACCCAGGCGCTCAGCAACGGCGCACGCTTCGGCGGGAACGAGATGATCGCCCGTCGTCGTCGAACAGACGATAAGATCCAGCTGGCTCGCGTCGATTCCGGATACCTGGAGTGCCCGCTCGCTCGCCGCTACGGCAAGGTCGTCGAGTGACTCAGTGGTGCAGACGTGGCGGCTCTTGATACCGGTGCGGGTAAAAATCCACTCATCCGAGGTATCGAGGAACTCGGACAGCTCGTCGTTGGAAACGCTGCGCTCGGGAAGAGCCGAGCCCGTTCCCAGTATCGTGAAACCCATCACTAACCTCCTTTGAGTTGTTGACGTGTTTACATCGACCAAGAGAGGATAGCGCATTTCAGTCATTGTTGACGTGTTAACATTAAATTGTCCAAATGCGACAAAGGCTTCACATTGTGTCTGCCTCACGACACCATTGCGTTATTCACTTATTCATTAAGGAGGTAGCAGCCGCTATGGATGCCAAATTAACGATAGTCGACGTAACCGGATCGACCAACGATGACCTGCTCGAAGCAGGAAAACAAGGAGCGCCGCACGGCACAGGACTTGCCGCCCGGGCTCAGACTGCAGGACGCGGCCGGCGCGGCCACAAGTGGGATTCAACCGCCGGCAACCTATTGCTTTCGATTGTCCTGCGTCCATGCGTTAATCCTGCAAAGTACTCTGGTCTTGCCGCCGTCAGCGGCCTAGCGGTGCTCGAGGCGCTCGAAAAGCAGGGTCTTGCAAACGAGATTGGCCTCAAATGGCCCAACGACCTGGTCGCGCGAGGACGCAAGCTCGGCGGCATTCTGGTCGAGGCGGCACGCGATAACGAAGGCAAACCTTTCGCCGTCTGCGGCATTGGCGTCAATGTGAACTATGTGCCTTCGGAGGTTCCCGATGACGGCCTGCCGGCAATCGGTCTCTCGGACCTCAACGAGAATGTTCCCGCCGTCGATGTGCTACTCAAGGAGGTCTATCACGCGGTCGTGAACGCTGTAGACACATGGGCAGAGCGTCTCAACGCCATGGAAGAAGACGCCGGACCGCTCGCGACCGTCCACGGCGAATATATCGGTCATCTCAATTGGATTGGGGATCACGTTATCGCCCGTTCCCCCGCTGGGGACGAGCTGGCGCGTGGAATCTTTCAAACGGTCGATGACTTTGGTCGCGCGTGCATCGAGACAGAAGACGACTTGCGATCCTTCCATTTTGAGGAGGCATCGCTGCGCCACATGGGTAAATAAGACGCCATAGCCACCCATTCGGCCGCATTATCCGGGCCCCCAAGGCCACCATTCAAAACAAAAGAGCCCCGCTACCATAATGGCAGCGGGGCTCTTTAAGCTATGAGCGATATCGCTTAGAGCTTGATGTCGATGTCGACGCCAGCGGGGAGGTCGAGACGCATGAGCGAATCAA
>JAXKHW010000137.1:0-1554 GCA_036549635.1 Collinsella sp.
CATGCCCACTTTGTTGACCTTCCACTGCAGACGCGTGGGCGCATCGGCCCGCGGCGCATCCAACAGCACCAGGCGCTCAAAACGCGAATCGCTCACGCGCGCCACGTGCAGGTCGTAGCTGTTGCGACCCCGCTCGGCACGATTGTCAACATGGAAGTAGCTTGCGCGAATGCCCAGGTACACCACATTATCGGGAACCTCGCGGCCCACGTTAAAGGTCATGCCCCAGTCGAGGGCTTCAACTTCTTCGTCGCCGATCTTGCGCGCCCGGCTTGTATTCTTGCAGCCCGTCAGGCGCAGCGCCGCCAGCGTCTGCGGGCGGCGGACCACGTCCTCAATGGAGCCGATCTCCTCAACATGCCCATCGTGCATCACGCAGATACGCTGGCACAGGCGGCACGCTTCGTCGATGTCGTGGCTCACGTAGAGCACGGTGCGGTTGCACACATCGAACAGGTCGAGCATGTTCTGCTCGAGTGCGCTCTTAAGATAGGAATCGAGCGCGCTCATGGGCTCGTCGAACATAAAAATGCCCGGATGCGCCGCCACCATACGGGCAAGCGCCACGCGCTGCTGCTGGCCGCCCGAGAGACGCGCGGGATAGCGGTCGGCGAAATCGGTCAGGCCAAAGATGCCCAGATAGCGTTCGGCGAGCTTTTTGCGCGCGGCGGCGTCGCCCGCGTCCTTTACACCGGCGCACACGTTATCGGCCACCGTCATGTTGGGAAACAGCTGATAGTTTTGGAACAGCAGGGCACACTTGCGCTCCTGGGGCGACAGGTTGATGCCCGCCGCCGAGTCAAAAAAGGTCACGCCGTTGACAACGATCTTGCCCTCGTCGGGGGTCTCCACACCGGCAATGCAGCGCAGTGTACAGCTCTTGCCACAACCCGAGGCGCCCAGCAGCGCCACACGCTCCTCGCCGGCCTCAAGCTGCATGTCGAGGGTGAACCCCGGAAGGCGCTTTTTGATATCCAGGACAAGCGACATGGCCTATCGACCTCCCTTCGAGACGGCGTCATCGCGCATGAGCTCGGCCAGCGCCTCGCGATCGATACGCAGCGCATCGCCGCCGACTGGGTCGAGCGAATCGGCCTGGCCACCCAGCTGCTTGGTCTGCTTGCGCTCCGCACGGGAAAGGCCCCGCTCGCGATACTTTTGCGAATGAGCGGTGTACATATTGATGAACAGAATGACCAGGAAGCTGAACGCAATTACGACCACGACCCAAAAGAGGGCTACCGACGTGTTGCCCCCCATCCACTCAAAGTAGATGGCGATGGGAATGGTCTGGGTAATGCCGGCATAGTTGCCCGCAAAGAACAGCGTGCAGCCAAACTCGCCCATCGCGCGGGCAAAGGCGAGCACCGTGCCCGCTGCGATTGAGGGCCAACCAAGGGGCATCATAAGCTTGGTAAAGATGCGACGCTCGGACCAGCCAAGCGTGCGCGCCGCATCGAGCATCTGCGTGTCGAGGCTCTCAAAGGCACCGAGCGCCGTACGGTAGACCAGGGGAAACGACACCACCACGGCAGAGATCACCGCCGCCGGCCA
>JAXKHW010000138.1:0-1615 GCA_036549635.1 Collinsella sp.
CGCTACTCGGGCGCGCGCTCTAAGCGTTTCTTTGCTGCCCAGCAGGCATCGCTTGGCGACCTGGACGGATATATCGAAGAAATGGTCTCGGGCCAAAAGGTCATCAAGGTCTTTAACCGCGAGGCGGCGAATGTCGCCGGCTTCACCTGCCGCAACGACGAGCTTCGCCGCACCGGCACCGCCGCCGTGAGCTATGCCAACTCAATGGTGCCCATGACCGTGGTGATCGGCTACGTCAACTACGCCATCGTTGCCGTGGCGGGCGGCATGCTCTGCATCAAGGGACTTGCCGACGTGGGCGCGCTCGCGAGCTACCTGGTCTTTGTGCGCCAGGCGGCCATGCCCATCAACCAGTTTACGCAGCTGGGCAACTTCTTGCTCAACGCGCTGGCCGGTGCCGAGCGCCTGTTTGCCGCCATGGACCTTGAGCCCGAGGTGGACGAGGGCTGCGTGGAGCTGGTGCAGACGGGCGACGCCGCGTGGGCGTGGAAGATTCCCGAGGGCCAGGGCGTGGGCACGTACGGGCATTTGCATGATGTGGCAGCCGTTGATGAGTCGGGCCGCGCGGTGGCTGCCGACGGCACCGAGCTCACGTGCGGTTTGGTCCCGCTTGCCGGCGACGTGCGCTTCCATGCCGTGGATTTTTCCTACGTGCCGGGCACCCGCGTGCTCACGGACCTCAACCTGTTTGCCAAGCCGGGGCAAAAGATCGCGTTTGTGGGCTCGACGGGTGCCGGAAAGACGACCATCACTAACCTCATCAACCGCTTCTACGAGGTCGATGACGGCGAGATCACGTACGACGGCATCGACGTCAAGCACATTGCCAAGGCCAGCTTGCGCGGTTCGCTTGGCATTGTGTTGCAAGACACGCACCTGTTTAGCGGCACCATTGCGCAGAACATCCGCTTTGGCAAGCTCGACGCGACCGACGAGGAGGTGCGCGCCGCTGCCGAGGCGGCCTGCGCCGACTCGTTTATCCGCCGCCTGCCTAGAGGGTACGACACGCCGGTCACGGCCGACGGCGCCAACCTGTCGCAGGGCCAGCGCCAGCTGCTCGCCATCGCGCGCGTGGCCGTCGCCGACCCGCCGGTGCTCATCCTGGACGAGGCCACGAGCTCCATTGACACGCGCACCGAAAAGCTCATCGAGCGCGGTATGGACCGCATCATGCGCGGACGCACCACGTTTATGATCGCGCACCGCCTGTCCACCGTCCGCGACGCCGACGCCATCATGGTCCTCGAACACGGCCGCATCATCGAACGCGGCACCCACGAAGAGCTGCTCGCCCAGCACGGCGAGTACTGGCAGCTGGCGCATGGCTTAAAAGAGTTGGATTAACCCGTTCGAGCACGATGCTTTGATCCCTCCGTGCCCCTCACCTCGCCTCAAACCATCACAACATTCGACGTTTTTTGCCAAAATCGGGAAAAGCATCGAATGTTGTGATGGTTTTTCTACCACTCGACCGGGTGGAATCGCTTTCTTGCGCACGAAGGTGTGCGGACCCGTGGGCAGGGGAATAAGGTTGGTTATCCGACTCCATTGGAGGGCTCATGGACCTGCCGATCGTCCTGTCCCATAAGACTGCCTGGCTGTACCACAACGTGGC
>JAXKHW010000139.1:0-5809 GCA_036549635.1 Collinsella sp.
GCCCATCTGCATCGCCTATGCCGCGCAGAAAATCTGCGAACAGGGGCTATCCAACGCACTCGTCCTGCCCCGAGGCGCCGCATCGCTGCCACAGCTGTTTGCCGCAGGCGAGCTCGATGCCATCACCATTAACTTTCCCACGCCGCAGCCCAAGGCCAAGTACGCTAAAAAACGACTCGTCCATGTCGACCATCTGATGCTCTACCGCCCGCTCTTTTCAGCCGGCGCTACCGTCACACTGCGCACCGATAGCAAGCCGTTGCGCGATTACGCCCTGGGACAGTTTGCCGCGGCCGGCTACGATACGCTTTGGGTAAGCGACGACGTCCGCCGCGACCATCCCGAGCATCCCGAGACCGAGTACGAGCGCCGCACGCGCGAGATGGGTGCCGCCGTCTATGGCATTTGCGCCACACCTGGAGCGCAGCCCAGCGATGAACAGCTCGCGGCGGGCCGCGCGCAGGAGCAAAGCCTAGCCTGCTACCTGCCCGATAACCTCGATGAGCTCGCCTATGTGCCTCTGGGCATGGAAGAGGCCGTCGAGAACTTTAGAAACCGTGCCCGCAAGGGCAAGAAGCGTCTACCGCAAGAGTCCCAGGGGCCTCTGATGGTCGCAGCTTCGGCAAACAAGCGCAAATAGGCGCCAGCAAACGTCCCTCAAATCTAAGTGAGTAGACTTTTTTGCAATAGCCAAGCACAACCCGCATAACCAATACTAAAACCGCAGGTAGAGCCCTTGCGCAAAAGCCATGTGCTCGCGATATTGCAAAAAGTCTACTCACTTAGCTGGCAACTGCACCAAACGGCTGGGCAGAACGCCCATTTCCTGCATTTTCTTGCCTGCGAACGCATCGATGCGACGCTACGCCATAATAGTTGGCGGACAAACGCGAGAGAAAGCAACCACATGGCACAGACCACGACAGACACCACCGCCAGCACCGTTTCCGGCGCCGGAGCCGCCAGCTCATTCTCGGGCGGCACGGGAACCGAAGCCGAGTTCGGTTCGCTCGGCGCGCTCTCCCCCACCTGGTGGGAGCCCGAGGATGGCAGTGAGCCCGAACCGTGGCTCACGCCCGATCAGGCCTTCGAACGTTTCTTTGAATGGACGAGCGATCGCGGTATTGAGCTGTGGGACCACCAGGAAGAGGCCCTCATGGATCTAGCCGCCGGTGACCATGTCATTTTGGGAACACCGACCGGATCGGGTAAATCGCTCGTCGCGCTGGGAATGCTCTTTATGGGCATGGCGCAGGGCAAGCGCTGCTACTACACGGCTCCTATCAAGGCTCTGGTCAGTGAGAAGTTTTTCGACCTTGTGCAGGTGCTCGGCCGCGATAACGTCGGCATGATCACCGGCGACACGCACATCAACACCAAGGCGCCCGTCATCTGTTGCACGGCAGAAATCCTTGCCAACGACGCACTGCGCGAGGGCGAAGATGCCGATGTTGGCTGCGTCGCCATGGACGAGTTCCACTACTTTGCCGACCCCGATCGCGGTTGGGCCTGGCAGGTGCCACTGCTCGCCCTGCCTCACACGCAATTCATGCTCATGAGCGCCACGCTCGGCGATGTCACCGCGATCGCCGCCTCGCTCGAGGAGCACACCGGCGCTGCTTGCGACCTGGTTGTCGACGCCCCGCGCCCTGTTCCGCTGAGCTACGACTATGTGACGACCTCCCTCGAGGGCACCGTCGAGCTCGCCATGCGCCGCGGAGAGGCCCCACTCTACATCGTGCACTTTAGTCAGGACGCCGCGCTTGCCACGGCACAGTCGCTTGCCAACTTTGGCATCGCTAGCAAGGAGCAGCGCGAGGCCATTAAGGAAGCTGCCAAAGGCACGAGTTTCTCCACCGCCTTCGGCAAGATTCTCAAGCGCCTGCTCGGCTGCGGCGTCGGCGTGCACCACGCCGGTATGCTGCCGCGCTATCGCCTACTGGTTGAGCGCCTGGCGCAGCAGGGCCTGCTGCCCGTCATCTGCGGCACCGACACGCTCGGCGTCGGCATCAACGTGCCCATCCACACCGTGGTGCTCACCGCGCTCACCAAGTTCGACGGTTACAAGATGCGTCGTCTGCGCGCCCGCGAGTTCCACCAGATTGCCGGTCGCGCCGGCCGCTCGGGCTTTGACACCGAGGGTATGGTAATTGCCGAGGCGCCGGAGCACGAGATCGAAAACGCCAAGCTTATGGCCAAAGCGGGCGACGACCCCAAAAAACTCCGTAAGATTAAAAAGAAAAAGGCCCCCGAGGGCTTTGTCACCTGGAACAAGCAGACCTTTGAGCGCCTGATCGAGACGCAGCCCGAGACGCTCAAGCCGCGCCTGCGCATCACGCACTCCATGGTGATTAGCGTGGTCGAGCAGGGCGGCGATGCCCGAACCCGCGTACACGACCTCATCGAGACGAGCCTGCAGACTCCCGAGGAAAAGGCTAAGCTCGAGGTTCGCGCCGACGAAATCTTCGCCACGCTCATCGATTCCGGCGTCGTCGTTCGCACCGAGGTGCCGCCCGCGCCTGACGCCCCGGCTGACGCCGCACCAGACATCGATTATGCGCTGACGGTCGATCTACCCGAGGACTTCGCGCTCGATCAGCCACTCTCGCCGTTCTTGCTTGCCGCATTGGAACTGCTCGACCCCGAGAGCGAGACCTATACCATGGATCTGATCTCGATGGTCGAGGCAACGCTCGAGGATCCCAAGCAGGTGCTGCGCGCACAGGAGCGCGCCGCGCGCGACCGCGCGATGGCCGAAATGAAGGCCGACGGCGTCGAGTATGAGGAGCGCTTGGAGCGCATTCAGGACGTCACGTACGAAAAGCCGCTCGAGGATTTGCTCGACGCCGCTTTTGACAAGTACTGCCAGGAAGTGCCCTGGGCCAACGACTATCAGCTCTCTCCCAAGAGCGTTCTGCGCGATATGCTGGAAAGCACGAGCGATTTTAAGGGCTACATTCAAAAGCTCGGCATCGCCCGCTCCGAGGGCATTTTGCTGCGCTACCTGGCAGAGGCCTACCGTTCCCTCGATCGCACCGTACCGATCGAGAAGCGCGACGAGCGCCTGCGCGACATCATCTCGTGGCTGGGCTTTGTGGTGCGTTCGGTGGACTCGAGCCTGGTGGACGAGTGGGAGAACGCCGGCAACCCCGCTGCACTCGACGCCGCGCCGCCGCAGGGCATCGACGAGGTCGTGGCGGACCGCCGCGGCTGCACGTTGTTGGTGCGCAACGCGCTCTTCCGCCGCGTGACCCTTGCCGCCCGCGAGCACGTTCGCGACCTGGGCGAGCTCGACGACGACTGGGGCATGAGCGAGATCCGCTGGCAAAAAGCACTCGACGCTTACCACGAGCAGCACGAGGAAATCCTCACCGACAGAGATGCCCGCAGCGCCGCGATGTTTTCCATTGACGAGTCCGACGAGAAGACCGCACACGTATGGCACGTGCACCAGATCTTTGCCGACGAGGATGGCGACCACGATTTTGGCATCATGGGCGATGTCGATCTGGACGCCACGCAAGACGGCGGCGAGGTCATCTTCAAAAACTACCGCGTCGGCTTTATCGAGGACCTGCTCGAGGACTAGCCGGGCACAATGGAACGAAACGAAGCGGGGTCGCTGGCAACATCGCCAGCGGCCCCGCTTTTGCGCGATACGCTATCCCCTACTCGGTATCCTCGACCTCATACGAATCCGCCTCGGCTGGCTCATCATTTGTCTCCGGCGCAGCCCCGCGCGCCTCGTCAAAGGCGGCCTTCATGGTCTTGTTGCCCCACGTGAGCTTGCGAATGGTAAGATCATCGGCCTTCTTGTTGGCCAGGCGCAGATTGTTCTCGGAGGACAGCAACGCCTCCTTGGTTTTCTGCAGGTGGCTAATCGTCTTGTCGATCTCATCGATCGCCGTTTGGAACTTGCGGCTCGCGATCTCGTAGTTGCGACCGAAATCATTCTTGAACTTTTCCATCTTGGCTTCGAAGTTCGTGACGTCGATATTCTGCTGCTTGTACTCCGCTAGCTCCTGCTTATAGCGCAGCGAACCCATGGCGGCGTTGCGCAGCAGCGTAATCATGGGAATGAAAAACTGCGGACGGATCACGTACATCTTCTCGTAGCGATAGCTCACGTCGACTATCCCTGCGTTATAGAGCTCGCTCTCGGGCTCGAGCAGCGTGCAGAGCACCGCGTACTCACAGCCTTTCTGGCGACGATCGTGATCGAGTTTCTTAAAGAAGTCCTCGTTTTTATGCTTGGTCGCGGTCTCGTCGTTCTCGTTTTTCATCTCGAACATAATCGAAATGACCTCGTTGCCGCTTGCGTCGCACTCGCGGAAGATAAAGTCGCCCTTGGTACCCTCGGACGCATCGTTATCTTTCTCGAAGTACGCGTTAGGAAACGCCGTCATGCGCAGGCGATTGAACTCGGTCTCGCAGTGCTGCTCGAGTGACTCGCCCACCATCTTGGTGGACAGGCGGACCTTCATGTCCTTAAGGCGCTCAATCTCTTCATCCTTGTAGCGGATCAGTTCATCGCTCGCGCGCTTGGCTTGAGCAAGCTCGAGCTCATGCGCCGCCTTGGCCTGCTCCTCGCGCGAATCGCGCACTGCCAACTCACTCGTCAGTTTCGCACGCGCCTCGTCGCGCTCTCGCTCCGCCGCGGCAACTGCTTCCGAGAGCTCCATTTTGGCAGCCAGTTCTTGCTCGCGCAACCGGGCGCGCAGGCCCTCGGCCTCGCGCTCGGACTGTACCTTAGCGTTCGAGAACTTCTCGCGCACTTCTGTCTGGTAATCGGAAAGCCTGCGATCCGCTTCATTGTGAGCAGCATCAAGCTTACGCTGCGCCTCGGCCGCAGCAGTTGCGAGTGCCATTTCTTGAGCCCTATCTGCTGCAGCAAGCTTGGCCTGCAATTCTGCAATCTGAGCATCGCGCGCGGCGAGATCATGTTGAGTTGCATTGCGAACCGCCGCCTCGGCGATTTTAGCTTCGTCGGCCTTGTGATTGAGCTCCGCCTTCAGAGCATCGATCTCGCGCTGAAGCTCAGCATTCTCTTTTTGAGCATTGGCTCGTGCCTCAACCGCCGCGCGCTGGCTTGCACTCTCGCGCTCTGCGGCAGCGCCCTCGAGCTTAGCGCGCAGCTCGGCAAGCTCGGCATCGCGCTTGGCGACCTCTTGTGCCAGCTGCTGAGCCGCAGCGTTCTTCTGATCAACAAGCTGAGCGTTGCGCTGAGACTCTGCCTGTTGCAAGGCAGCCGTCGAACGCGAGCGCTCAAGCTCCAGCGCCTGCTCACCCTCACGCTGGACTGCCTTCACACGCTCATCCAGGTCGCGCGAGAACTCGGCATCGCGCACCTGCTTGACGATATCCGCATAGCCGGATGCATCGACCTTAAAAACTTCGCCGCAATGCGGGCACTTGATCTCGTTCATAGCAGCTCCTCGATGGACGCAAATATCAACCGGCTACACTCTACCGCGCCGCGCGGACAAATAAGGCGCCGCCGCCATAATGGCAACGGCGCCAGAACCACCACAAAGGTGCCTGTCCCCTTTGTGGTGGTTTGTGTGGTGGTTCGAGCATTACAGTCCAAAGAAGCCCAGGATTTGATCCCGACTTACGGGCTTGTACTTGTTGGCATCGAGACCGACATCGTAGCGAAAGATAGGGCGTTCGCGGTAACCATGACGGCGACTGGGAAGATCCCGACACCCCGCAGATTTGGGAAGACGTGCGCGATTACCTAGAGATTGCTCCCGGCTATGCCAAGGGCCATCGTCTGGTGATGAGCCATTACCCCATGCTCAGCTGGAAC
>JAXKHW010000140.1:0-6530 GCA_036549635.1 Collinsella sp.
CGATGAGACCCGCCTCGTGCAGCTCGGGGACCATGATCTCGTCGGCAAACTGAGCATCGGACATGCCGTTGATGTACTCAGCATTGACCCAGTCGAGCTTCTTGGGATCGAAGGTCGCCGGGTTCTTGGAGATGCGGTCGAGCGAAAACTTGCTGGCCAGGACATCACGCGGAATGATCGTGGTCTCGCCGTCGAGCGACCAGCCGAGCAACGCCAGGTAGTTGACGAAGGCGTCGGACAGGTAGCCGGCGTCGCGGTACTCCTCCACCGAGGTGGCGCCGTGGCGCTTGGAGAGCTTCTTGCCGTCGGCACCCAGGATCATGGAGATGTGGGCGAACGTGGGCACGGGCGCGCCGAGGGCCTCATAGACCATGACCTGACGCGGGGTGTTGGACAGGTGGTCGTCGCCGCGGATGACATGGGTGATCTTCATCATGGCGTCGTCGACGACGGTCGCGAAGTTGTACGTGGGCGTGCCGTCGGAACGGAAGATGACAAAGTCGTCGAGCTCCTTGGCGTCGAAGGTCACCTCACCGTGGACGGCGTCGTGGATGACGACGTCGCCGCGGTCCTCGGGCACCTTGATGCGCAGGACGTAGGACTCGCCGGCCTCGATGCGGCGGCGGGCCTCCTCGGGATCAAGATCGCGGCAACGGCGCTGATAGCCCTGGAAGGGGTCCTTGCGCTCCTGCGCGGCCTTGCGGTCGGCGTCGAGCTGCTCCTTGGTGCAGAAGCAGGGATAGGCCTTGCCCTCGTCCCAAAGCTTCTGAGCGGCCTGCTTGTACAGGTCCAGGCGCTCGGTCTGGGCGTAGGGGCCAAAATCGCCGCCCACCTCGGGACCCTCGTCCCAGTCCAGGCCCAGCCAACGCATGGCGCGCAGGATGATCTGCGTGTTCTCGTCGGTGGAGCGGGTGGGGTCGGTGTCGTCGATGCGCAGGATGAACGTGCCGCCGTTTGCACGGGCGAAAGCCCAGTTATAGATAGCGGTGCGGGCGCCGCCGATGTGCAGCTTGCCCGTCGGTGAGGGTGCAAAGCGGACGCGAACGTCTGATGCCATGGATATCTCCTCGATTGCAGGATGGATGTCTAACCGCATCAGTATAAAGCATCAGAGCAACCTCCGCACAAAGGGCACCGACCTACTCATTGGGGGCAGACTTAAATGACCAGTCGTTGGAGACGTTCTTAGTTTAAGGCTGCTCATTTATGTCTGTCCCCAATGAGTAAGGCTAGTCATTTAAGTCTGTCCCCAATGAATAGGTGCGGAAAGGGTGTGAATGTTTGATTTACGCGCTATGATGTGCCCTTGCATAGAGAGCCCGGCGGAATGGTAACGGTCGCCGGGACACGTTTTTGAAAGGACAATCATGTCAGAAGAACTTCGTTCCATCCCGCCCCAACACGGGTCCTTTGTTTTTACGTCGGAGTCGGTGACCGAAGGTCATCCCGATAAGATCGCCGACCAGATCAGCGACGCCGTCCTCGACGCAATCCTCGCCAAAGAAATAGAGCTGCAGGAGCAGGGCTACATCGCCCCCAACGGCGTGCCTGCCAACGTGGAGAACGTCCGCTGCGCCTGCGAGACCCTCGTGACCACCGGCACCGTCATCGTCGCCGGCGAGATTCGCACTCAGGCCTATGTCGACGTACAGGAAATCGCCCGCGGCGTTATCCGCCGCATTGGCTACAACCGAGCCAAGTTCGGTTTTGACTGCGATACCTGCGGCGTTATGAGCCTCATCCACGAGCAGTCGCCCGATATCGCCCAAGGCGTTGACGAGTCCTTCGAGACCCAGACCGGCGCTACCACCGACCCGATCGACCTGATCGGTGCCGGCGACCAGGGCATGATGTTCGGTTATGCCTCCAACGAGACCAAGACCCTCATGCCCATGCCGCACTACCTGGCAAGCCGCCTGGCCGAGCGCCTGGCAGCCGTGCGTCACGACGGCACCCTGCCCTATCTGCGTCCCGACGGCAAGACCCAGGTCACCGTGCGCTACGAGGAAGGCAAGCCCGTCGAGGTCACGACCATCGTCATCTCCACGCAGCACGCCGCCGAGATTGAGGACATGGGCAAGATCAAGGCCGACCTCATCGAGCACGTCATCACCCCGGTCATGGCCGCTGAGAACATGCCGTGGGATAACGCGGACATCTACGTGAACCCCACCGGTCGCTTTGTCGTGGGCGGTCCCATGGGCGACACGGGCCTCACCGGCCGCAAGATCATCGTCGACACCTACGGCGGCTACGGCCGTCACGGCGGCGGTGCCTTTAGCGGCAAGGACTGCACCAAGGTCGACCGCTCCGCCGCGTATGCCGCGCGCTGGGTCGCCAAGAACGTGGTCGCCGCCGGCCTGGCCGACCGCTGCGAAGTCGAGCTTGCCTACGCCATCGGCGTTTCCAAGCCCCTCTCAATCATGGTCGACACCTTCGGTACCGCGCATGTTACCGAGGACAAGATCGTAGAGGCCGTAGAGAAGACCTTCGACCTGCGCCCGGGCGCCATCATCCGCGACCTAGACCTGCGTCGCCCCATCTACGAAAAAACGGCAGCCTACGGTCACTTCGGCCGAGAAGACCCCGACTTCACCTGGGAGAAAACCGACCGAGTCGAAGAGCTAAAAGCAGCCTGCGGCCTGTAAGCTAACCCGAAAAGCTACAGCCAAAAACAACGCACCAAAAGAAGTACCGGCCCCAACCGGTACTTCTTTTTATTTAAAGGTGGTGAAGATGAGCCTACCTGGGACATGGAATAAATCACAGGCCGATAAATTTTGCAGCAGAGCGACTCCAACCATGTATCCTAAGTTCCGAGGGCTTTAGTATTTGGTCGATCGCGAGTTCCGCACGAGCCGGAGGCCACTTAATGTGGCCTCCGTGCGAGCAGGACTGTCCGAGCAGGCGACCAAATACTAAAGCCCTCGGAACGGCGGGACAGAGTATGCCCCGCCCCTCGGGACGACGGGATAGATAAGGAGCACCCATGGCAGGCAAGCCGCAAACACTAGCAACGACCTCGGCATTCGAGATCTTGGGCCCCGTCATGGTCGGCCCCAGCTCATCGCACACCGCCGGCGCCCTCCGCTGCGCCCAAGTTGCCGCCAGCCTGTTAGAAGGCCGCATCGCCAAAGTCACCTTTGGCCTATGGAACTCCTTCGCCCACACCTACCGCGGCCACGGCACCGACCGTGCGCTCGTCGCGGGCATCCTGGGCCTCGACACCGATGACGAGAACATCAAGCAGGCCTTCGACCTCGCTCGCGAGCAGGGCCTCGAATATCACTTTGACATCAAGGGCGACGACGCCTCCATCCACCCCAACACCGTCGACATCGATATGGTCGACGACACGGGCGCCACGGCGCAGGTCCGCGGCGAGAGCCTGGGCGGCGGCAAGATGCGCATCAGCCGCATTAACGGCGTCGGCGTCGACATCTCGGGCATGTATTCCACGCTCTTCGTGGCGCACAAGGACGTCCCCGGTGTACTCGCCGCGCTCACCAACCTGCTCGCCTACGCCCACGTGAACATCGCATTCTGCCGCACCTACCGCACCGAAGTGGGCGGCCAGGCCTACTCCGTCTTTGAGACCGACGGCGCGCCCGACGACACCGTTATCCCGATGCTACGCAAGCTCGACAATGTTGATTACGCGACCTTTATCGAGCTCCCCGGTTCTGCCTCGTCGCTCTCCCCCGGCGTCTCGGCCAAGGAGATCTTCGACGACGGCGAGCAGCTGCTCGATGCGTGCGAGGAACTGGGGCTCAGCATCGGCGCCGTCATGGCCGTGCGTGAGGCGCGCCTGACCGGCGAAGCCCACGCCGTCGACGCCATGCGTCGCGTGCTCGACGTCATGCGGGAGGAGACCACGGCCCCCATCGCCAATCCGCAGCGATCGCTCGGCGGGCTTATCGGCGGCGAGGCCAAACTCGTCGATGCCACCGGCCGCAACGATTTGAGCACGAGCCTGATGGGCGCCGTCCAGACCGACGCCGTAGCCCGCGCCATGGCCGTGCTCGAGCGCTCGGCCACGATGGGCGTAATCGTCGCAGCTCCGACGGCAGGATCCGCGGGTGTTGTGCCCGGCTGCGTGCTGGCGCTCGCCGATCGCCTGCAGCTCGACGACGAGCAGGTCATGGACGCGCTCTACTGCGCAGCCGCCATCGGCCTCAACCTCACCACAAGCGCCTGCGTCGCCGGCGCTGAGGGCGGCTGTCAGGCCGAGGTGGGAAGCGCCGCCGCCATGGCGGCCGCCGCGCTGGTGCAGATGCTCGGCGGCACGCCCGAGCAGGCGCTCGACGCCAGTTCCATCGCGCTGAGTAACCTGCTGGGCCTCGTTTGTGACCCCGTCGGTGGCCTCGTGGAGGTGCCCTGCCAAAACCGCAACGCCATCGGCGTGGCAGCGGCCTTTAGCTCGGCACAACTCGCCCTCGCAGGCATTAAGAGCTTGGTGCCGTTTGACCAGATGGCACATGTCATGCTCTCGGTGGGCCACGCGTTGCCAGCCACGCTGCGCGAGACGGCAAAGGGCGGCATCGCGCAGGCTCCGGCCGCACTTTCGGCCTGTGCAAAATGCGGCGTGTGCGGATAGCGACAAAGAACGACTCAAAGGTGGGACAAATGTCCCACCTCTTTTGAATGCCACCGTTTCCGTACCACAAACAGCAGGGCAATCGCTATAATGCAAGCCCAGTAAAAACACGATGAACCGCAAGGCGAAAATCGAAGGATATGCATACGATGTCGCAAAACGATCGAACTCAACTGATTCCCGATCCGCAGCAGCCGAGCAGGCACGCCGGCGGCGTTCAGTCGCCGCGTCCTATCGCGCCGAGCCACGGTCAGCAGCGTGGTGCGGCAAACGCTTCTCAACGCCCGAACCAACAGCGACAGCAGCGTCAACAACGTCAGCAGCACCAGGCAAACGGCAATGCGCCCAAGCAGCCCCCCACGCACGCTCGAGGCGATCGCGGCCCCGCGCGCAAGTCCGCCGGCAACAATAAGTCGGGCAAAAAGACGACGCTCTTTGTCGTCCTGGGTCTAATCGTCATTGTCTATATCGTAGGCGTCGTAGCATTTTCGCAGGTAGCCTACCCCAACACCACCATCGCCGGCGTCGACGTCTCGTTCTCCAACGCTTCGTCTGCCGCCACCAAGGTCAACTCGGCATGGAAGCACTATAAGCTCACCGTGACAGGCGATGACTTTAACTGGACCTATCAGCCCGAGTCCGATGAGCCCATCGTCGACGGTGAAGCTGCCGCAAAAGAGATTATCAGCCACAACGAAGCCTTTGTATGGCCGGTCCGCCTTGTGGAATCCTTAAGCGGCAAGACCAAAACAACCGCTACCTCCAACGAAGTCGATCTTGATCAAGACGTCGACCTGTCCATGCTCTCCGACACCTTTGACCAAAAGAAGTTTGAGAAGGATCTGGGCGCCGCCATCGACGAGTTTAACGAGGGCCGTTCGGGCACGTTCGAGGCAAATAGCTCCTATGACGAGCAGGCCGGCAAGTTTACCGTCGAGAAGGCGCGCTCCAACGAAAAACTCAACCGCGAGCATGTCATTAAATATGCCGAGCTCGAGCTTGCCTCGCTGGCCGAGACCGTAGATCTTTCCAAGCTCGGCAACGATGCCTATGAGCCGCTCAATGGAACGCTGACCGATGATCAGATTCAGGCCGCATGCGATGCCGCCAACAACTTCCTGGGCGTCAACGTGACCCTCAAGCTCAACGGCGAGGATGCTGGCAAGGTTGATGTCAGCTCCGTATTGCAGTGGATCAGCTTTGCCGATCCGGCCAACCCAACGCTCGATACGACGCAGATCAGCAGCTGGGCAGCCGAGCTCGCTAACGGCTTTAATACCGTGGGCTCCACTCGCTGGTGGACGCGCGCCGATAGCAAGCAGTGCGCCGTCGAAGGCGGTGACTTTGGTTGGTCCATCGACAGCAGCTCGCTCGCCAAGCAGGTCGAGGACGCCATTAACAACAAGCAGACTGGCGAAATCGAGATCAAGTACTCCCAGAAGGCCGACACCTTTACCGCAAAGGGAGAGCCCGACTGGAAGGCGTATATCGACGTCGACTTGTCCGAACAGCACGCGCGCTACTATGACGAGAGCGGAAATATCGTTTGGGAGGCCAACTTTATCTCGGGCAAGCCGGGCGAGGACGCCACGCCCGAGGGCGTCTGGCAGATCAACAGCAACGACGGCGGCAGCACCCTGATCGGAGCCAAGGAGCCCGAGACCGGCAAGCCCAAATACGAGAGTCCGGTGAGCTACTGGATGCCGTTTGAGGGCAACATGATCGGCTTCCATGATGCCACCTGGCAAAACGACAAGAGCTTCGATAACGCCGAGTCGTACAAATGGTGCGGCAGCCACGGCTGCATCAACCTGCGCCTGGCAGACGCCAAGGCACTTCACGACTGCATCAAAGTCGGCCTGTGTGTGGTTGTCCACTCGTAGTGCAACGCGCACATTCATACAACGTGGAACCGCTGCGACCAATCTAACAG
>JAXKHW010000141.1:0-3580 GCA_036549635.1 Collinsella sp.
GACGCCTCCAAGGAGCGTCTGGAGGCCCTGCGCCAAGAGATCGCCGAGGTCCAAGAAAAGCTCAACGTGCAAAAGGCCGGCTGGCTCAACCAGAAGAACGCCATCGACCACGTGCAGGAGCTTAAGGGACAGCTCGACGAGGCCAGAAGCGAAGAGGAGCGCGCGACGCGCAACGGCGACCTGGGCCGTGCGTCCGAGCTGCGCTACTCCGTGATTCCGGGTCTGCAGCAGCAGATTCAGGATTCCGAGGCTGCGCTCGAGGCACAAAAGCAGAAGGACGGCGAGGGTCTCAACGAGCAGGTGACCTCCGATGAGATCGCCGAGGTCGTGAGTGCCTGGACCGGCGTGCCCGTGTCCAAGATGATGCAGGGCGAGCTCGACAAGCTGAAGGGCTTGGAGGGCGAGCTGCATAAGCGTGTCATCGGCCAGGACGAGGCCGTCTCCGCTGTCGCCGCAGCCGTGCGCCGCAGCCGTGCGGGCCTCTCCGATCCGGACAAGCCCATCGGCAGCTTCTTCTTCCTGGGCCCCACCGGCGTGGGCAAGACCGAGCTCGCCAAGGCGCTGGCCGAGTGCCTGTTCGACGACGAGCGCGCACTCGTGCGTATCGACATGTCCGAGTACATGGAGAAGTTCAGCGTCCAGCGTCTGATCGGTGCGCCCCCGGGATACGTGGGCTACGACGAGGGCGGTCAGCTCACCGAAGCCGTGCGCCGTCGTCCGTACTCCGTGATCTTGCTCGACGAGATGGAGAAGGCCCATCCAGATGTCTTTAACGTGCTGCTACAGGTGCTTGACGACGGCCGTCTGACCGACGGTCAGGGTCGCCAGGTGTCCTTCAAGAACACGATCATTATCATGACGTCTAACGTGGGCTCCAAGGCTATCGCCGAACTTTCCGGCAAGGACGAGGAGGAGATGCGCCATCAGGTCGACGCGGCCATGGCTCAGACCTTCCGCCCCGAGTTCCTCAACCGTATCGATGACATCGTGGTGTTCCATCCGCTCGGCATGGCGCAGATCGAGAAGATCGTCGACATCCAGCTCGCCGACGTCCGTGCGCGTCTGGCCAAGGAGCGCATGACGCTTGCCATCACCCCGGCGGCCAAGCAGATGCTCGCCGTGGGCGGCCTGGACCCGGTCTTTGGCGCCCGTCCGCTCAAGCGTCTGGTGCAGCGCGAGGTCGTGGATGCCATCGCGGCCGCTATCATCGACGGCACGGTGCGCGAGGGCGATCAGGTGACGGTCGATGTCGACACGGACGGCGGCTTTACCGTCGTGTGCGACAACACGCCGGCGGCCACCTACGAGGTCCCCGACGCCGAGTAGATTTTGGGCCATGCCTTAAAATCTGCCAGTTGTCTCTAAAGGCCAAGGGCGGCAGATCCAATTGGGTCCGCCGCCCTTTTCGTGCGACAATCGATAGTGTTGAACGTGAGCACATGGCAAGGAGCTATGCAGATGAAAGACGAGAGCAAGACGAACGCACCGGTGGCTGAGGCGGCACCCGCCGCGCCGAAGGCTTCTCCCAAACCGGCGCCCAAGCCCCGCGACCCCTACATCCGTGCCGAGAACGAGGACGACGACGGCTACGATCCCTACAGCGATCGCCGCCCCGAGCGCGAGCCAATGTTCGAAGCCGACCCCTGGCGCTAGTTGCATCAAGTAGCTAATTTGGCGATGATTTTCTGGGACGGGTAGTCAAAAAAGTCCCGTCCCAAATCGACTGTCCAGGGAGTCGCATTCGAGCTTGGTTGTCCTCTCAGCCACTCGGCATCCTTCGAGCAGTAATAGTGAAAAAACTTGCCTAAGTGTTAATCAAGTAAGACACAATCTTGCTCTTCAATTAATCAAGAATAGGTATAATTTTGATTAGCTAGAGAGCAAGATTGGAGAATTATGGCATTCAACGACTTGGTCGCCCGGAAAATAAAGGACTTTGAACAGCAGGGGGTTCCTCGGGTCTTTGAGCGAGACCTTGATCTAGGAAATCCACAGGAGCCAAAGCGCGACAACATCGTAAATGTGATTGTGGGGGCCCGCCGTTGTGGAAAGACGTATCGCCTGTATCAGGAGATGCGGCGGCTTCAGAGCCGGGGCGTCGAGCTTGACCGGATGCTTTACTTCAATTTTGAGGATGAGCGTTTGCGCCCGTATGAGCCATCGCTGCTGGCGGACGTGCTCGACACGTTCTATGCGCTGTATCCTGTTGCTCGAACCGAGGGCGCTTACATTTTCTTTGACGAGATCCAGGAAATTCCCGAATGGGGTGCGTTTCTGCGGCGTGTAGTCGATACGGAGAAAGCGACCGTCTATGTGACGGGATCTTCTTCTAAGATGCTGTCCTCAGAACTTAAGAGCGAGTTCAGGGGTCGTTCTCTTGTGCGAGAGCTTTTTCCGTTGAGTTTTTCGGAATACGTTCGATATAAGACGGGGAGCGTTCTCGAGCCAGATGCGACCTTTTCCCCAAGCGATGCAGCGCTGCTTCGACATCATCTGATCGGGTATCTTGAACGAGGGGGATTCATTGCGACACTTGAGCAGACGCCTGCAGACGCGATTCAGCTGCTACAGGAATATGCTTCGCGAACGGTCGCCATGGACGTCGTTGAACGCTACGACGTCAAGAACCCTCGCCTGGCATCGCTGTTCCTGACGCGGTGTATGGCATCTTCGGGACGAGAGCTGTCGGTGAACAAAGTGTATAACGAGTTCAAGAGCAGGCAGATACCCGTCAGTCGTAATTCGCTCAGCGACTTACTTGAGTATTATGAGGACGCCTACCTGTTGTTTTCTGTGCCGGAGTTCACGCGTTCACTGGCAAATAACATGCGGTCTGCGTCTAAGGTCTACGCTGTCGATCCTGCGATGTTTGGAGCATTCTCTCCCGCATCGGCATTGGACCAGGGCCAGAGGCTCGAGACCGCAGTGTTCAATGCGCTAAGAAGAAGGACTCCCGCGGTGAGGACCGGCTCGGTCTGCCGTCTGCTGATCAAAGAGAAGAGTAAAAGCCATGAGGTGGACTTTGTTGCTGGGGACGCACTTCTCATGCGGGCTTATAGCCTGATTCAGGTGAGCGCGGATATGGCAAGTGAGAAAACGCGCGAGCGCGAAATTGCCGCGCTTGATGCCTCGATGGCCCAGTTCGATCTTGGCGAGTCGGCAATCGTTACCATGGATGAACAGACCGATATTCCATGCGAGCACGGTGTGGTACACGTTATGCCCGCATGGAAGTGGCTCCTTGCCTAATCATCTATGGGCCTGTGGGGTCAGGACCTCCTGGCTCCTTCATCACGGTTGGGGAGCACCTTGCTGTGCCAGGCTAGTCCTGGGCTTTGATGCTCGGCAGGAGAATCTGGGCGAGGTAGTCGGTCTCGAGTTTGGTGGCGGCGTCTGCGTTGCCGTCTTTGCCAACCAGGTCGTTCTTGATCTGGCTATAGGTGTAGCGGTTGCCGGTCGTAAGCTCGACAAGCTCAATGGCCGTGTCCATGGGGTAGGTTGACACGGGATTCTGCGTCCGTCCGTTGATGGTCTGGGGCACCACGTACGGATAGACGGGGCCGCTGGCGTAGACGGTATA
>JAXKHW010000142.1:0-5631 GCA_036549635.1 Collinsella sp.
CGCGATGGCGGCGACGGAGGCGAGCACGCCCACCGCGAGCAACGAGAACTTGGCATGCCCCATGTAGGAGAGCAAGCGACGCACAGTGCGCTTGAGGTCGGCCGGGCGTGCTTGGGCTGCGGTCTTAGGCATGGCGCTCACCCCCTTCCAAGGGCGATCCGCTGGGAACGGAGGAAAACGGATCATTCGCGCAGCCATCGTCGCCGCCGGCGCCGGCGTCCACGTTCCCCGCAAACTCCATCTGCGAGGCGTAAATCTCCTGGTATATGTTGTCGCCCGCCAGCAGTTCCTCGTGCGTGCCCACGCCGTGGACACGACCGTCATCCAACACCACAATGCGATCGGCATCCATGACGCTCGCGATGCGCTGGGCGATGATGAGCACGGTCGTATTGGGAATCCGAGCGATGTGCTCGCGAATCTTAGCGTCGGTCGCCATATCGACCGCGCTGGTGGAGTCATCAAAAATGAGCACGCGCGGATGCTTGAGCAGTGTGCGTGCGATGCACAGGCGCTGCTTCTGGCCACCCGAGACACCGGCGCCGCCTTGGCCCAACTCGCCGTCGAGTCCGCCGATGCGATCAAGGAACTCGTCCACGCACGCCGCGCGGCAAGCCGCGAGGAGCTCATCGTCCGACGCCTGCGGATTACCCCACTGCAGGTTCTCGCGCACGGTGCCCGTGAACAGCACATTCTTTTGCAGCACAATGCCCACGGCATCGCGTAAGGTCGCGAGGTCGTAGTCGCGCACGTCGTGTCCGCCCACAAGCACGGTGCCCTCAGTGGCGTCGTACAGGCGCGCAATCAGCTGCACAAGCGAACTCTTGCCCGAGCCCGTGCCGCCGAGGATGCCCACCGTCGAGCCGCTCTCGATGCGAAGGTCGATATGCTCGAGCACATCCTCGGCAGCATCCGCGCGGTATTTAAACGACACGTCGCGAAACTCGATACTGCCGTCCGTTGGCGCCGCAGTCGCGAGGTCCCCCGCAAGATTGGCGATAAAGGGCTCTTCATCGAGCACCTCTGCGATACGGCCCACGCTCGTGAGAGCGCGTGTGAGCAGCAAAAACACGTTGGAAATCATCATGAGCGAGTTCATGATCAGCAGCACGTAACTCATAAAGCCCGTGAGCGAGCCCACGCCCAAGCGACCTTCGATGATCATGCGGCCGCCAATCCACAGAATGGAAAGCGCCGCCACGTACATCGACAGCTGAAACACCGGCAGGTTGAGCACAGCGTTGCCGAAGGTCTTGGTCGCCGTGCCGGCGAGCTCGGTATTGACGGTGTCGAACTTGTCGCACTCGTGCTCAGCGCGCACGTAAGCCTTCACGGCGCGCACGGCGGTAAGGTCCTCTTGCACCACGCCGTTGAGGTGGTCCATCGAGGTCTGGAGTTGGCGGTAGAGCGGGCTCACACGCACGGTAATGATACCGAGCACGATGGCGAGCATCGGCAGAATGACGGCAAAGACCGCCGCGAGCTCGCGCGAGAGCGCAAAAGCGTAGACGAGGCCCATGACCAGATTTACCGGCCCGCGCACCATGGGGCGGAAGCCGTTACCTACGGCGTTTTGAATCACGGTGATGTCGGTGGTCATGCGAGTGACGAGCGAGCTGGCGTCGTAGTTGTCCAGATTGCCAAAAGCGAGCGTCTGGATCTTGCGATACTCGGCCTCGCGCAGGTTAGCGCCCAGCCCCGAGGCGACGCGAGCAGACGTGCGTGCATAGCCCAAGCCAAGTACCAGCGAAAATGCGGCGCATACCAACATATACGTACCCTGCAACAGCATGTAGTTGATGTCGCCCGCGGGCACGCCCACATCGATGATATTTGCCATGATGACCGGGATAAACAGCTCGAGCGCCGTCTCAGCAGTCACAAAGAACACGCCGAGTATGGCATCGCGGCGGTATGCCCCCAGATAGGAAAACAGAATCTTGAGATTGCGCACGCAGGTTCATCCCCCATCAAACGTTGTTCGCAAACCCACGTATTATGGCGCGCCGTGCGGCGGTGTCAAGTGTTCCGAAATCGATTTCTGCAAGGCTAGTGCAGGCGCCATGCTCACAGGGCGCACGTCCGTATTCAATTAGAAATGAACGCGAGCGTGACTTTTTCGCCCCACCGCCAACACAAACCTTGACTCTACAATCGTTGTAGGGTTTTCACTACACTGGTATGTAAACGACCCAAGCCAGAAAGTGCCCCGCCCATGGAACACGACCTCACACACGGCAATGTCCTTAAGACCATCGCGGTCTTTGCCCTGCCTTATATGCTCTCGTACTTTTTGCAGATGCTCTACGGCATGGCCGACCTGTACATGATGGGGCAGTTTAGCGGCGCCGCCGGCATCACCGCCGTGGGCAATGGTGCGCAGACGCTCTATATCATTACCGTGACGCTCGTGGGTCTAGCCATGGGAACGACGGTCATCGTCGGCCACGCCGTGGGTTCGCGCCGCTTCGACCGCGCCGAGACCGCCATCGGCAACACCATTACGCTCTTTATGGGCGTCTCGGTGGTGCTGGCCGCTGTCCTGCTCGCACTGTGCCCGCAAATCGTGGCGCTCATTGGCACGCCGGCCGAGGCGGTCGAAGGAACCGCCGCCTACCTGCGTATCTGCTTTATGGGCATTCCGTTTATCGCCGCGTACAACATTCTTTCGGCCATCTTTCGCGGGCTGGGCGATTCGCGCTCGCCTATGTACGTGATCGGCGTGGCATGCATCATCAACATCGCGCTCGATTTTCTGTTTATCGGCCACATGGGGCTCGGCCCCGTGGGCGCGGCGCTCGGCACGGTGACCGCGCAGACGGCCAGCGTTGCCCTCGCGCTCGTGTGGCTTAAGAGCCATCGCACGAACATCCACGTTAAGCGTAGCGACCTGCGCCCCCAGCCCGAGGTGCTCGGCAGCATTCTTAAGATCGGCGTGCCTGTGGCCGTGCAGGACGGCTGCATCCAGGTGGCGTTTATGTTTATCACCGTCATCGCCAACCACCGCGGCCTGGTCGACGCCGCCGCCGTGGGCCTGGTCGAGAAGATGATCAGCTTTTTGTTCATCGTGCCAAGTTCTATGGGCGCCACCGTCAGCGCGCTCACGGCGCAAAACGCCGGTGCGGGCAAGGGCGGCCGTGCGCGTCAGGTACTCAAGGATGCCATGACCATCTCGGTGGTGTACGGCTGCCTGATCACGGTGCTGATGTGGCTAGTGGCGCCGGCGTTTATCGGCTTTTTTGCCAAGGACCCCGCGGTGGTCGCGGCCGGTACCGGCTATATGCGCAGCTACATTCTCGATGCGATTTTTGCCGGCATCCACATTTGCTTTAGTGGCTTTTTCGCCGCATACGGCAAGAGCTACATCGGCTTTGCGCACAACGTACTGGCCGTGGCGCTCATTCGCGTGCCGGGCGCGTGGCTGCTGTCGAACGCCTATTCCGATACGTTGTTTCCCATGGGCATCGCTTCGCCGTGCGGATCGATTTTGTCGGCAGTCATCTGTGTTGTCGCGTTTACCGTGCTCAACCGGCGCGGGGCTTTTGACAAGCTGGCAGCGTAGCGGGGCGACGCGAAATCACCCTCATCGACGACATCATCAGCGACGACCCCACAACCTACGTGACGCAGATCACAGTGCCGGTTGCCCCAGCAAAGTAAGATCCGCCCGGAAGGCAGTTCAATCATGCTTTCCGGGCGGATCTTCAATTTGGTTATCGATGCACTAAGCCTGAGGCACCTCACCGGTAGCCAAGATCTGCTCGAGTGCGTCCTCATCCAACACGGGCACACCCAGCTGCTCGGCCTTGGTGAGCTTGGAGCCCGCTTTGGGGCCGGCGACTAGATAGCTCGTCTTCTTCGAAACACTGCCCGAGACCTTGGCACCAAGCACCTTGAGCGCCGCGCCTGCCTCGTCGCGGGTGCGGTTGACGAGCGTGCCGGTGAGCACGAAGGTCAGACCCGCGAGTGGCTGTGCGTCGGCGAGCTCGCCCGCCACGCCAGCGTCGGCTGCGGCTTGCGCGTGCGCGGCGCCCAAGTCGACCTCGAGCGAAAGGCCCGCCTGGCGCAGGCGCTCCAGCACGGCAAGGTTCTCGGGCACGGCCAGGAACTGCTTGACGCTCGCCGCAATCTTGGGACCGATGCCCTCGCACTCGGCGATGTCCTCTTCGCTCGCCAAGATGAGCTTGTCAATCGACAGGAATCGCTCGGCGATGACCTCGCCCACGCTCTTGCCCACGTGGCGGATGCCCAGGGCAAACAGCACGCGACCGAGCGGCTGGCTCTTGGACTTGTTGAGCTCGGCGATGATTTTCTCGGCCGTCTTGAGGCCTACCGGAATGGGGTCGCCCTTCTTGACGCCCTTTTTGCTGTTGGAGCTGGCATAGGTGCGCCCCGTGTCCAGGCCTGCGATGTCGTCGACCGTGAGCTGGTAGAAGTCCGCGACATCGTGGATCAGGCCGGCGGCGATCATCTTGTCGACGATCTCGTCGCCCAGGCCGTCGACGTCCATGCAGCCGCGGCTCACCCAGTGGAGCAGGCGCTCCTTGAGCTGCGCGGGGCAGTCGATGGAGACGCAGCGGTAGGCGACCTCGCCGTCCTCGTGGACCACGGGGCTGCCGCACACGGGGCAGACCTCGGGCATCTGCCAGTCGACCGAATCGGCCGGGCGCTTATCGAGCACCGGGCCCACGACCTCGGGGATTACGTCGCCTGCCTTATGCACGATGATGGTGTCGCCCTCGCGCACGTTTTTGCGACGGATCTCGTCGATGTTGTGCAGCGTGGCGCGCGCGATGGTGGAGCCGGCGACCGTCACCGGGTCGAACTCGGCAACCGGCGTGAGCACACCGGTGCGGCCCACCTGGATACGAATTTCGCGCAGGACGGTCTGCTTTTCCTCGGGCGGGAACTTAAAGGCGATGGCCCAGCGCGGTGCGCGGGCAGTAAAGCCCAGGTCAAGCTGCTGCTGAAAGCTGTCGACCTTTACGACCACGCCGTCGATGTCGTAGTCCAGGTCACCGCGGTGCTCGAGCGCCTGGGCGCAGAACTCGTGGACCTCGGCCGGCGTGGCGCAGCGTGCCACGTTGGGGTTGACGCTAAAGCCGGCGCTACGCAGCCAATCGAGGAACTCGCGCTGGCTGTGGACGTGCAGCGGGTCGGTATCGGCGATGGCATAGATAAAGGTGGCCAGGTCGCGGCGTGCCGTGATCTTGGGGTCCTTTTGGCGCAGGCTGCCGGCGGCAGCGTTGCGCGGGTTGGCGAAGGGGTCGCGACCCTCGGCATCGGCCTCGTCGTTCAGACGAACAAAGCTGCCCTTAGGCATGTAGACCTCGCCGCGCACCTCAATGGTGCGCTCGCGGTCGGCGCCCATGTGAGCGAGCGCCGGCTCGGACAGGTGCATGGGCACATCCTTGATGGTGCGCACGTTGAGCGACACATCCTCGCCCGTGGTGCCATCGCCACGTGTGGCCGCACGTACGAAGGTGCCATTTTGGTAGGTAAGGGCCACGCCCAGACCGTCGATCTTAAGCTCGCAGGTATAGGTGACGCTGCCGGCACCGAGCGCATCCTCGGCGCGCTGGAGCCACGCGTCGAGCTCGTCCAGATCCATGGCATCGTCCATGGAATACA
>JAXKHW010000143.1:0-1821 GCA_036549635.1 Collinsella sp.
AATTATTACTACGCGATGGATGATGATCCGTCGATTCGCTACGTGAGCCTGATGGATGCCGAGGGCGCGAGCCCCGATAGGCTCGTGGTTCCCGAGCCGCGCCGTTCGTAGCCGATAGCTTTACTGCAATGCAAAGCGGCCCTGCGTCTCCCGTGAGATGCAGGGCCGCTGTCGTCGATTTGTGACGTCGCTAGAAGTTGGCGTCGTTGAGTTGTTCGCTCTCGAGTCCGTCGAGTTGCTGTTGCTCGGGCGTATCGGCGATGCTCTCGAGCAGCTCGGTGGGATCGACGTTCATACTCTTGCCGGCTTCGTTGCCGTTGACCAGGTCGTCCGAGAAGATGTCGACTTCCATTTCCTCGGCCTCTTCGATCAGGATCTCGAGCGGCACCTGGGTGCGTACGAGCTTGACTGCCGGACGCATGCGGGCAAAGAGCGGTACGTACTCAATGATGATGGCCGAGTTCTCGAGACCATACCAACGTGCCGGGCTTCCGCAGGCGCGGCGGACGGCGTACTTGATGGCCATCACGCGGTGGTCATTGCGGTTGATGTCCGTTTCGGGGGCAAGCATCTTGCGCAGCATACAAAAGCGGAAGTCACCCACGTTGCCACGCGTCTCGTAGATGGAGTAGGTGTGATGTTGCGGCGGCAGCTCGCCCGATGCCATCAAGTCGCCGACGATCTGGCGCAGGTAGGCGTTGATGCGCTGATTGACCTTAAAGCCCAGGTCCAAGCGCACGCGGAACAGGAAGTCCGTGCCAAAGGTCTCAACGGAATACTCGTGCGTATAGGGCTCGTCGGTAACATGCACGTTGATGAACCAATATGCCTTGGCGCGCTTGGGGTGCTTGTCCAGGATGGAATAGAGCACGTCGCGGTCGAGCGTGAGCGGGTCGGGGCTGTTGGTGAGGAACACCAGGTTGTCGGCGAGCACGGGATAGGTCTCGTCATTGCGCAGGCGATTGAGTTGGTCGATGTACTTGGAGACGGGCAGCAGAATCGTCTGCGTGCGCTCGATGGCGGTGCCGCGACGCCACACATACATAAGGCCAAACAGCAGCGCGGCCAGGAAGATCATGACGTAGCCGCCGTCAAAGAACATGGTGAGGCACGAAGCGAAGAAGCACAGCTCAATGGCGCCAAAGAGCAGGGCGAAGACGCAGGCACCCAGCTTGTGCTTGAGGATGCCGGCGATGTAGCTCGTCAAAAGCGTCGTGGTCATGAGCATGGTTACGGTAATGGCGAGGCCGTAGGCGCTCTCCATGCGCTCGGAGTTTTGGAACAGCAGCACGATGAAGATGCAGCCGACCCACATGATGTTGTTGACGAGCGGAATATAGAGCTGGCCCTTGGTGTCGCTGGGGTAGTGGATGCGCAGGTGCGGCATAAGGTTGAGGCGCGTTGCCTCGGATACCAGCGAGAACGAGCCGGTGATGAGCGCCTGCGAGGCGATGATGGCCGCTACGGCCGAAAGCACGATGGCAAAGGGGCGCAGGGGCTCGGGAAGCATCATGTAGAACGGGTTGACGATATCCATCGCGAGCATCTGGGGGTTGGAGTTATTGGCGAGTAGCCAAGCTCCCTGACCCAGATAGTTGAGGATAAGGGCCGCCTTAACAAATGGCCAGGATGCATAGATGTTTGCCTTGCCCACGTGGCCCATGTCCGAGTAGAGTGCCTCGGCACCGGTTGTCGACAGGAAGACAAAGCCGAGCACCATAATGCCCGAATGGTTGATGGGCGAGAACAGGAACATAATGCCGCGGATGGGGTTGAGCGCGCGCAAGATGGACAGGTTGCCGAGCATGTTGAACAGACCGG
>JAXKHW010000144.1:0-1906 GCA_036549635.1 Collinsella sp.
ATGGCGTAATTCAGTTGTCGACGGGTATCCCCTATTCGATACCCTCGAGAAGTTCTGACACCGTCATGCCGAGTGCGGGCGCGATCTTAAATAGAACCCTGAGCGTGAAATTTGCCGTCCCACCTTCGATTCGGTCGAGGTAGGGTCGGCTGATTCCCGTTGCCACACAAAAATCAACCTTGGAGATACCAAGGTCTCTGCGTGTCTCTTCGACCCGCCTGCCAAGAATCTGTTTCGCACGTTCGTCCATGCAGCCGAGTTTGAAATGGAGCCGAACATAAACGTAAACTATAGTTTACGTTTTGCCGAATACACAGGAGTTTTCTATGTCGGGTTCTTCGGTCCGCATGCACCGAGCCACGCTTCGCAAAAACAGCGCACCGCCCAAGCTCGTCGTCGTTGAAGCAGAATGCCTTTCGCCCGATGAGCGCACAGCATTTGCATTGCTATCAAGTCGCGTCGCCGCCGTTCTGGTCCCTTGCCCGGCGCAAGGTGAACTTGCCATCCAATGCCAAGCGCACAGCTGCTCGCTCAATCAGGCTGTCGTAATCGCAACCAGCCAACGAGGTCTGCCCCTTCTCCTGGAAGCCGGTATCGCACTTGCCCTTCGCGGCGCCGGATACGAAAACGAGGCCGCCGCCGACATGGTCTTTAAACCACGATCGAGCGGCGGCCTCGCAGCAGCCATTGAATATGCGTGCAGGCTCGTTGCCTAAAAGGACAAGCTAGAAACCAAAGCCAAAACCCGTTCCAGTAATCGCCGAATACATAAAGTAGACGTTGATTACATTGAGGAACACGCCCGTGATGCAGCCGTTACGCAGGTAGCGCTCGCACGCAAGGCGTGCCATCACAGCGGAGTCCTCGTTGTTTTTTGCCTGGCGTCCCGCCGTAAAGTACGTCGCCACGCTCAGCAGCAGGTTGAGCACCGGCAGTGCCAGCAGCTCGTAGCTCTTACCCCAGCGCGTCACCTCGCCGGCGGCGTTAAACTTTGTTGCCACCTCGGGGCCAATGTTGGGGATAACACACGCTGCAACCACCAGCGGAATCACCGCAAGTACGAGCAGCGCAATACCCATGTAGCCAGCTTTTTTGCCATATTTAAACATGCGCGTCGTCCTTACACGTTAAAGCGGAAGTGCACGACGTCGCCATCGGCCATGACATAGTCCTTGCCCTCAATACGCAGCTTGCCGGCGGCCTTGGCGCCCTGCTCGCCGCCGAGCTCGATGTAGTCGTCATAGCCAATGACCTCGGCCTTAATAAAGCCGCGCTCAAAGTCGGTGTGGATGACGCCGGCGGCCTGCGGGGCGGTCGCGCCCTGACGAACCGTCCAGGCCTTGACCTCCATCTCGCCGGCCGTAAAGAACGACTGCAGACCGAGCAGCTTATAGGCCGCCTGCGCGAGCACGTCCAGGCCGGGCTGCTCCAGGCCCAGGCTCTCCAGATAATCGGCGGCATCCTCGGGATCGAGCTCGGAAAGCTCGGCCTCAATCTTGGCGCAAATCGGCAGCGGCTTGACACCATCGATGGGCGCCAGATCGTCGTTGAGCATATCCTCGTCCACGTTGGCCACATACAGGATGGGCTTCATGGTGAGCAGGAACAGGCCCTTGGCGGCAGCACGCTCCTCGTCGGTCATCTCCATGGATGCGGCGCGCTTGCCCTCGTTGAGCCAGGCAAGCAGGCGCTTGGCCACCTCGAACTTAGGCATGAGCTCCTTGTCGCGCTTGGCCTCCTTCTCGAGCTTGGGCAGCTGCTTCTCGAGCGTGCCCATATCGGCCAGGATAAGCTCGGTCATGATGGTGTCGGCGTCACCGGCGGGATCGACGAACTCGCCCGTGCGGCCCACCTCACGCATGACGTTGGGATCCTTAAAGTAGCGCACGACCTCGCAGATGGCGTC
>JAXKHW010000145.1:0-3250 GCA_036549635.1 Collinsella sp.
ATAGGCGCCAAGTATCTTAAGAAGACCGGCGTCATGACCGATGTCGACGAATCCGAGGAGATCAACGCCTGCACTGTCAAGGTGAAGGTCGATGTCGACGGCGAGGACCAGGACTGGTTGTTCCTGTTTAAGAACGAGACCCACAACCACCCGACCGAGATCGAGCCCTTCGGCGGTGCCGCCACCTGCGTGGGCGGCGCCATCCGCGACCCGCTCTCGGGCCGCAGCTACGTGTACCAGGCCATGCGCGTCACCGGCGCCGGAGACCCCACCGTCCCCGTGTCCAAGACGCTCGAGGGCAAGCTGCCGCAGCGCAAGCTCGTAACCACCGCTGCCGCCGGCTACTCCAGCTACGGCAACCAGATCGGCCTTGCCACCGGCCAGGTCAACGAGCTCTATCACCCCGGCTACGTGGCCAAGCGCATGGAGGTCGGCGCCGTTGTGGGCGCTACCCCGGCAAACCACGTGCGCCGCGAGTGCCCCGCCCCCACCGACAAGATTATCCTGTTGGGCGGCCGCACCGGCCGTGACGGCATCGGTGGTGCCACCGGCTCCTCCAAGACCCAGAACACCGAGTCAATCGAGACCTCGGGTGCCGAAGTCCAGAAGGGCAACGCCCCGGTCGAGCGCAAGCTGCAGCGTCTGTTCCGCCGCGGCGATGCCTGCCGTCTGATCAAGCGCTGCAACGACTTTGGCGCCGGCGGCGTCTCGGTCGCCGTGGGCGAGCTTGCCGATGGCCTGTATGTCGACCTTGATACCGTGACCAAGAAGTACGACGGCTTGGACGGCACCGAGCTCGCTATCTCTGAGTCCCAGGAGCGCATGGCCTGCGCCGTCGCCGACGGTGACGTCGAGGAGTTCATGGGCTACGCCGCCGAGGAGAACCTGGAGGCAACCGTCATCGCCGAGGTTACCGCCGAGCCGCGCATGCGCATGGCATGGAATGGCGTCGCCATCGTCGATCTGTCCCGCGAGTTCCTCAACTCCAACGGTGCGCCCAAGCACCAGGTCGCCCACGTCTGCGCCCGCAGCGTGTGGCAGCCCAGCTGGGCCGGCACCACGCTTGCCGAGCGCATGACCTCGCTCGTCACCGATCTTAACGTCGCCTCCAACAAGGGCCTTTCCGAGCGCTTCGACTCCACCATCGGCGCCGCGACCGTGCTCATGCCCTTTGGCGGCAAGACGCAGCTCACCCCGAGCTCTGCCATGGTCGCCAAGTTCCCCGTGGACGGTGAGACCACCACGGCGAGCGCTATGGCATGGGGCTTTAACCCCTATCTGATGGAGGCCGACCAGTTTGCGGGCGCCTACCTGTCCGTGGTCGAGTCCATCGCCAAGCTCGTGGCCGCAGGCTTTGAGCACAAGCGCGCCTACCTCTCCTTCCAGGAGTACTTCGAGCGTCTGCGCACCGAGGCCGAGCGCTGGGGCAAGCCCATGGCAGCCGTCCTAGGCGCCCTTATGGCCCAAGTCGACCTGGGTGCCGGCGCCATCGGCGGTAAGGATTCCATGAGTGGCTCGTTTGAGGACGAGGCCGGCGAGCTCAACGTTCCGCCGACCCTCATCAGCTTCGCCGTGGCCGTGGGCAAGGCGGCCCGCGCTGTCTCCCCCGAGTTCAAGGGCCTCATGCACCGCGTCGTCCGCATCGCCCCCGCCACCTATGGCCAGGACTACCGCCCCGACGCCCAGCAGCTGCTCGCCGCATTTGACGCCGTCGAGGCGCTCACCGCCGCCGGCGACGCCCTGGCCGTCTCCACGCCCGGCTACGGCTGCGGCGCCGAGAGCCTCTTTAAGATGTGCGTCGGCAACCAGATCGGTATCGAGCTTGCCGAAGATGTGGACGTGGAGAGCCTCTTCACCCCGCTCTACGGCAGCTTTATCGTCGAGCTCGCCGAGGATGCCGAGCTGCCCGAGGTCGCCGACGGCGTTGTCGTCGAGCCCCTGGGCACCACCGTCGAGGGCTATGTCATCGATACCGGCTCCGAGGTCATCGAGCTCTCCGAGCTCCAGGAGGCCTGGGAGAGCGGCATCGAGGGCGTCTTTGCCTACCGCAGCGCCGGCGAGACTGCCAAGGTCGAGACCATCGACTTCCGTGCCAAGGATATCCACGTGTACAGCGGCGCCAAGATCGCCCGCCCGCGCGTGGTAATCCCCGTGTTCCCCGGCAACAACTGCGAGTACGATAGCGCCCGCGCTTTCCGCGCCGCCGGCGCCGAGGCCGACACCTTCGTGATCAACAACCTCACGCCCGAGGCCGTCGCCGAAAGCACCCACGAGCTTGCCCGCCGCATCCGTGCAAGCCAGATCGTCATGATCCCCGGCGGCTTCTCGGGCGGCGACGAGCCCGATGGCTCCGCCAAGTTCATCACGGCGTTCTTCCGCGCTCCCGAGGTCACCGAGGCAGTCCGCGACCTGCTCAAGACCCGCGACGGCCTGATGCTGGGCATCTGCAACGGCTTCCAGGCCCTGATCAAGCTCGGTCTGGTGCCCTACGGCGACATCGTCGACGCCACGCCCGATGCGCCCACGCTGACGTTCAACACCATCGGTCGCCATCAGAGCCGTCTGGTGCGCACCCGTATCTCGTCCAACCTGTCCCCGTGGCTGTCGCAGTGCAGCCTGGACGACCCCTACACCGTCGCCATCAGCCACGGCGAGGGCCGCTTTGTCGCCAACGACGAGGTGCTCGCCCAGCTCATCGCCAACGGCCAGGTCGCCACGCAGTACGTGGGCGAGGACGGCAAGCCCAGCATGGACCTTTCCGTCAACCCCAACGGCTCCGCACTCGCCATCGAGGGCATCACGAGCCCCGACGGCCGCGTCCTGGGCAAGATGGGCCATGCCGAGCGTCGTGGCGACAACCTGTACCGCAACGTGCCCGAGCATGTCCCCGGCGATAAGTTCATGCCGATCTTTGAGAGCGGCGTGGCCTACTTCGCTTAATGCGTCCCATCGGGTACAATCCCCTCGGGTAACAACACCCGCCACCGGCACACCCGGTGGCGGGTTCTTTTTTGCTTCGCGCATACAGGAAGGACATCATGGAAAGCCGCAAGCCGTATCTCGCCACCCTACCCGGGCTCATCCTGGGCTGCCTCGTCTGCTGTGCGCTCTGGGGCTCCGCCTTCCCCTGCATCAAGATCGGCTACGGCCTCTTTGGTATTCCCGCGCACGACAGCGCCTCGCAGCTGCTCTTCGCGGGCCTGCGCTTCACCCTTGCCGGCATGCTGGTCATTGTTGGCATGAGCGTGGC
>JAXKHW010000146.1:0-8751 GCA_036549635.1 Collinsella sp.
GTGATTAGGGGTTTTAAACGCAACGATGGCAAAGGCCGTAAGAATCAGGCCCAGATTGAGCTCGGCAAAAAAGCGCGGGAAACCCGGCTCCTGGCTGCGCTTTTGGCCGGCACGCTCGCCGCGCTCGATATCGGTGCGATCAACCACGCGCTCCATCGGCACTACGGGAGGACGATGCACCTCTTCGGCAGCACGCGATGCCGCCTCTGCCGCGGCGGCCTCAATCGCCCATGCCTTGCTTTCTGTTTCGTGCTCGTCAGCCATTACGGCAACCCCTCGTTAACAATTTGGAAACAATGCGCCCATTAGGGTAACGCGGAACGCGACGATTGCAACCCCTAGTTAGACGAGCGGTATGCCTACATCGGGGGGCATACAAATAACGGCCGGCCACGCTTTTGCTTGCGCGGTCGGCCGTTTAATGTTTTCGCAGATAAAACCTGCCAAAACAAACCTGTCCCTTTTTGGAAGGTTATTCGTGCTGGCTGGTGCGGTGCTCGTACTCCTCGGGGGTGATGACGTCCTCGATGCGCAGGTTGACGCCCGCCACCTCAAGGCCGGTCATCGCGGCAAGGCGCTCGGTGACACGTGCCTTGACATCGTCGAAGATCGCGGGCGCATAGGCGCCGTACTCGATAATGACGGAGATGTTGACGACCACGCGATTGTCATCGGTGACCTCGACCGTCACGCCCTTGGTCAGATTCTCGGCACCAAACTGCTCCTGCACAAAGTGCATGAGGTTACCCTTCATGCCCAGAACGTGCGGAACCTCGCGGGTGGCCATGGCAACGATCTTCTCGATCACACCGTTGGAATAGGTCAGCGAGTCCTCGGACTCGTCCGCTTCCTCGTCGTCCTCATCCGCATCGGACTCGGCCTCGACGAGAGCCTCGTCCTCGAGTGTTACATCCTCGGACTCGGCGGTGACGGTCTCGTCTGCCTCGAGCTCGGTATCGGCTACATCGACCTTCGTATTAAAAGCCATGGTTCCTCCTTATGCCTGCCGCGGATGCGACAGTCGAATACATATTAGCGACCGCTAAACAGACGACCGAAGAAGTTGACGATCCCGTTCTCGCCGTCACGAATCTGGCCAATCACGGCGCCGATCAGCACGAAGAATGCAATGACGAGCGTGTCCCACAGGCCCAACGTGAGCACCAACACGGCGAGCACAAAACCAGCGACGGCTCCGAGCGTGGTATTGGGATGACGGACGGCATAGCTCCAGATAGCCGCCCCCGTACCCTTGATGAGACCCATAGCCTCGTCAAAATCCGCGGCTGCTGCGTCTTGCAACTCGGTTGCCTCTGCTTTGGAATCAACAGGTTCGCTCGCCGGCGTGGCGCTCTGGTCAATCGTCAGGCGCGGCGTACGAGCGGTCTTATCTTGATTGGTATCACTCACCGGAAACCTCCACGGTCTGGACGGTAGTCTTGGACGGCAAAAAACGAACGCGTGCGGTCGTGCCCGGCGTGCCAAGCATGGTGTCGCAAGCTTCCTCGATGCGCCGCTGCATCGCAGTAGCCAGAGATGCCACGTCCTTATCGTCAAGCGCGATAGCCTCGACCTTAAATCGGACGTGCGAATCGTCGGGACCTTGGACGCGGGCCTCGACATGCTCGACCATCACGCGGTCGTCGCGCTCGGCAGCAGCCCTGGCACACGAAGAAAGCGCCGCAAGGGTAACCTCGATATTGCGCTCCCCCGCCGGATGCACGCAGGACGGCTCGCGACGAGCAAACATCAGGCGGAAAAAGCTTACCAGCACGCCGATCGCCACAACTCCGCCGCATGCCGTCACGACAATGCGCGGCATGGGGTCGCGCATCAGCAGCATAAAGCGATACGTATACGGCCCCCAAAACTGGCAGACAAGCGTACCCAGCGCCACGATGGCGGCGGCAAGGTACACGATCGCTAGGGCTCGTTTGAGTACGCGCACGCGGCGCTCCCTTCAAATCTCGGCTCTCGAAATGCAAAACGGTTCGCATCATTATAAAAGAGCCGGGTCCGGTGCTCTACGCACGCGGATCCGGCTCATCTATTCCACGAGGCTTGCATGCTCGCTTCATTATGCCCAGATATGCACGGCTTAACCCGTGCGGGCGCTACTCCTCCTCGAGGGCAGCGATGACCTCGTCGGTCATGTCCATGGTGCTGTAAACATCCTGGACGTCGTCGAGCTCCTCAAGACGGTCGATGAGGCGCTGAACCTTCTTGGCGTCGGCGCCGGAGACCTCGGTCGGGGTGGTCGGGACCATGGTAGTCTCGGAACCCTTGACCTGGACGCCCTGCTCCTCGAGCGCCTTGGAGACAGCCATGACCTCGTTGGCAGTAGTCCAGACGATCCACTCCTCGCCGGCGTCCTCGTAGTCCTCGCCACCGGCCTCGGCGATGGCCATCATGAACTCATCCTCGTCACCGGCAGCACCGTTGGCGATCATGGTCTCCTTCTTGGCGTTCTCGTCCAGGATCTCCTTGGCGACGACGATCTGGCCCTTGCGCTCAAACTGGAAGGCGACGGAGCCGGAGGTGCCCAGGTTGCCACCAGCGTGGGAGAAGGCGGAACGGACATCAGCGGCGGTACGGTTGCGGTTGTCGGTCAGGCAGTCGACGTAGACGGCGACACCGGCGGGACCGTAGCCCTCGTACACGATGTTCTCGTAGACGGCGGCATCGGCACCCGAACCAAAAGCCTTGTCGATAGCGGACTTGATCTTGTCCTTAGGCATGGACTGAGCCTTGGCCTTGGCAACGGCAGCGGCGAGGCTGGCGTTGTTCTCGGGCAGCGGGTCACCGCCGAGACGGGCAGCAACGGTGATGTTGCGGCTGAGCTTGGAGAAGAGGGCGGAACGCTTGGCGTCCTGCGCGCCCTTACGATGCTTGGTTGTGGCCCACTTAGAGTGTCCGGACATACGTGTCTCCTATCGGTTTCGACCTAAAGCCCAGCGCAGATGCTCGGGCAATATAAACAAACGTCGTTATGATATACCTACTGGCCTGCGAGATAAACCCCAAAATGAAGGCGTCGTGATGATGCCACCCTTTGGTGCAAAGTAACCTGTCCCCTTTGCACCAAATTAGGACCAGAGGAGATCGCTGCGGGTGATGGTGGCGCCGATGGCAAAGGGCATGCAGGCGATGACCGGATACAGGTAGCGCATGTAGGTCGAGCCGTTGCAGGGACCGATCAGGCACACGGCGAGCACGCCCAGCAGCGGCACCCAAATGGCCAGCCCGCGCCACGAATGACGACGTAGCAGATAGACCACCACGGCGATCATGATCCACACATAGGTGGCCGAGCTCATGGTGAGCGAGATAAACGGGATGCGCTGCACCGCCACGCGATACAGGTTGATCAGGTGGTCGCACCAGCGCACAACCTTGCTATCGACCGGATGGAAGTCAAAGTACTTGAGGTTATCGGGCTTTGCCATGATCTCGGCACTGCGCGCCGTGCTGTAGACCCACGCATCGCGGGCACTCGGATAAAAGTAGCCGTAGTAGTTATTGATGAGCGCCGAGATATAGCACTCGGGATCCTTTTTGAACATCTGAGCCCACACCTCAAAATAGGCCTTGATGTCCTCCTGCGAGGCATACTCGTTAAAGCAATTTTTGACGGCGTCCGACTTATCCGGGTTGTAACGGCGGCCCAGGTTCTCGTACTTAAGCACGCGATCGATCACAGCGCGCTCCTCATCGGTCACCAAGCCGTCGCAGGGAGCTTCCACGATGGTGCCGTCCTCCTTAACCGTGGGGTTGACGCCCGAGTTGAGGCCATCGTGCTTTTGGACGAAGCGTGCCGTCTGTTGAAACGGAATCGAGAGGATCTCGCGCTTGGAGCCCGGCGTGATATCGTGCGCCGGCATAAATACCTTGGTGAAATACATGTTGGAGACAAGGCAGAGCGCAAGCACTGCGAGCACGCCGACCCAGCGGAAGCGCGACGTGGCGCATGAGACCGTGGTGCCCATCTGCTTAGCCGCACGACGAGCGACATGTACATCCCAGACGCAAAACGCCGCCGCAATCACGCAGGCCGCCAACGGAAAGACCAGGCCGCCATTGCGCAAAAACGTGGAACCCATGGCACTCAGCACGAGCAACAGCCAGTCATGGCGCGCAAAGAGCACGGGCTTCTGTTCGCCCGCACGCTCGGCATTGGCATCGCGACGGGGTAGGCCACATGCCACGAGCTTGACGGTCTGAACGAGCAGTACCAAAAACGCATCGGCAAAAAGTACATCTTTGGTCAGCAGCACCGCGTAGTTGGAGAACATCGGCATAAACGCAAAGAACAGCAAGATGACGCCGCGGACCGGCAGGCTCACGCCCAGCTTGCGCAGCGACGATATGGAATAGGACATGCAGGCGGCGGTGATGACGAATTGGGCACAAGTGTAGATGGCAAGGCCCGCATTGGCACTGTTAAATAGCGAAAGCCCCAGCTGCACACACGAGCCGATGATGGCCGTATGCACCACCGGATGATGTCCGTTGAGTAGCACGTTGGGGTTAAGCAGGCGTAGGTAATCGCTCGTGCCGTTGGGGTAGTTGAACCATTGGCGGACCTGCGCGCCCGTGTCTCCCATAAAGAGGCCGGGCAGCGAGGCGATAAGCGTGGGCGCCCAGACAATCATGAGCACAAGAAACGGCCCGACAAAGGGATGAACCGAGAGCACGGCGTGGACAACACGCCACACGCGGCCAAAATGCGCCTCCGAAAACGGAATGCGGCGGGAGCCCAACCAATCCAAAAACTCAAAAGCCAGATAGAAGGCCACAATCGCCAGAAGCATCCAGCCCGCGCCACCAATCCAGGCGCAGATAACGCGTGCTTTGTCGCCCAGCACAATCTCAGCCGAATCGGTGAGGTCGTAGCTACGGCCGAACACCATGCAAACGGCAAAGAACAGCGATGGCAGCACGACCGACGGGCGCCAAGCGTCACCGCGGCCAAAGAACACATAGCGAAACGGCAGTGTGAGCAAACAGGCAAGCGCGAGCAGCATCACTGCGTCGGTATGGCCGGCAAACGAGAGAAGCACCTCGTAGCACACGTAGAGCGCGCCCGTCGCCTTGGGATCGATCGCCAGGACCGCGTTGCTCGACACCGGGGCGGGATCGATGGAAAACGCCGTGGTCGCCAGCAGGGCGAGCAAAAATGCGATGAGCGTCTGTTTGGCGGGATAGCGCTTAAACCAAACGATGCGGGCGGCGTCACGCGCAGCCGTTGCGGAGAGGTCGGAATCCTTCACAGTCCGAATAGCCTTTCTAGAAACCTGCCAAAAAGGGACAGGTTTATTTTGACAGGTTTTATCTGGGGAAACGTTACGGTTCTGTCATCGTTGCCCGGCAAAACCACCACCAAGGTGCCTGCCCCTTTGCGGTGGCATGTGGTGGCTAGACGTCGAGGTAGATGCGCTGGGGACGGTCGCGACGAAGGGCAAAGATGATGAGCGCCAGGCCCGCAATCACGAGTGGCAGGCTCAGTAGCTGACCCATGGTGATGACGCCGCCCAGCAGATAGCCCAGCTGGGCATCGGGCACGCGCACAAACTCAATGAGGAAGCGGACGATGCCGTAACCCATCACAAACACACCCATAAACGTACCCTGGGGCAGCAGCGGTTTTTTGCGGCTGAGCACCTGCAAAATGCAGAAGAGCACGATGCCCTCGAGAAATGCCTCGTAGAGTTGGGATGGATGGCGCGGCATATCGCCCGCGGTGCCGCCAAAGATCACGCCCCAGGGCAGATCGGTCGGCTTGCCCCACAGCTCGCCGTTGACAAAGTTGGCGCAGCGCCCCAGGCACAGGGCCAGCGGAGCACCGATGACCGCGAGGTCTGCCAAAGTCCACGCATCGAGCTTGTACATACGGCACACGAGCACGCCGCCGATGATGCCGCCCACCAGGCCACCATGAAAACTCATGCCGCCCTCGTTGGTGGCAAAGATCTCGAGCGGATGCGTCCAGTAGTAGCCGTCGCCGTAGAAAATGACGTAGAACAGGCGGGCGCCAATGATAAGGCCAAAGACCACGCCGACCACGACGCTCGTCAGGTCGTCGACCGTAATGTCAAAACCCCAACGGCGCTGCGTGCGATACATGACGACCGCCGTGAGCAAAGCCCCGACCACATAGGCCAAGCCGTACCAGTAGATGGTGATGGGCCCCGCCGAAATGGCGACGGGATCAAGCATATGGTAGAGGTCGTTGAGCATATCGGTCCCCCTGCTCCCTACATACAAATGCGGCCGCGGGCCTTGCGCTCGCAGCCGCATATTTGGGCGTAACGTCTATGCGGAGTATGCCGTCCGCAGCTTTCGGATCTTAGAACGGCGCGTACTCGTCGTACAGATCGTCGGTCTCGCCGGAGGCATTGATCTGCTCAACACGGGTAACGCCGGGCACATGCTCCTTGAGGATACGCTCGATACCCATGGACAGGGTCAGTGCGCTCATAGGGCAGCCGGCGCAGGCGCCCTGCAGCTCCAGCTTGACGACACCCTCGTCGTCGACGCCCACATACTCCATATCGCCGCCATCGGCCTGCAGGTTGGGGCGGATCTCTTCAAGAACCTTCTTAAGCAGCTCTTCGTTAACAGCCACAGGGGCTCCTTTCTCACAATAACGCGGGCACGCCCGCGGACAGGGGCTATGTTACTACAGCCATGTACCCGCTTAGGCGCCAGCCATGCGTGCGGACACGACTTTCACGAGTAGTCAATTTGGGACAGGGCTCTTTGAGCTGCTTTTGCCGACGCCCGGCGCTAGCACACATTGCCGCTACTGCTGAGTTTGTTCCCCGGTGCCAATGTGGACATCGACGATAACCTGGCGGTAGCTAATGCCGCAGGAGTCGAGAATGCGACGGCTGATGCGGCCGTCGTCGGTGTCGGCGTACTTATTGTCCAGGTAGACAACCTCGCCCACACCTACCTGCGCCAGGATTTTGGCGCAGTCATGACACGGGAACAGCGTGACGTAGACCGTGGAACCCTCAAGGTCTTTGAGCGAGCCGCGGTAGTTGAGCACGGCGTTGGCTTCGGCATGGACTACGTAGTTATGCTTGTCCTGCAGCGGGTCATCGCTCGTGCCCCACGGGAAAAAGTCGTCGTTGAGCGCCGAGGGCGTACCGTTGTAGCCCACCGAAAGGATGCGGTGGTTGGTGCTGGCGATGCACGCGCCCACCTGCGTGTTGGGGTCCTTGCTGCGGCGCTGCGCGGCGATGGCCACGCTCATAAAGAACTCGTCCCAGCTAATAACGTCGCGACGCTTGCCCGACGCGGTTTGATGAAGATCGTCCGACATGGCAGACACCTCCGAAATCGCAATAGTTTGACCCATTGTAGCAGGTGAAAAGTGGGGCTGTTTCCTCTCCCGCCGACGTCCTCGACTTTATGCGCGGCGAGGCTTTTGGTTGATGTGGTAGAGCTCGGCGAGACCCCGCAGCGTCAACGCGTCATCGACCGTCAGGCTATGGCCGACCAGGGCCGCAAGCGCCTCGGCATCGTCGCCGGTAATGACGATGGGCACATCGCCCTCCCCCGCGGCCTTGGTCGCACGCATCTCGGCGAGCACCATGTCGAGCATGCCGTCGATGCGGGCTACCTCGCCCAAGACCACGCCCGAGCGCATGGCTTCGCGCGTGTTGCGGCCGATCACATGCGTGGGCGCCGAAGGCTCGACCTGCGGCAGACGCGCCGCAGCGGCCGAGAGTGAGCGGGCGCCGAGCGCCAGACCCGGCGCGATAACGCCGCCCACAAAGGTACCGCACGCGTCGATGACCTCGATATTGGTCGTGGTGCCCAGGTCGATCACGATGCACGGAGAGCCGTAGACGGCACGGGCCGCCACGGCGTCGGCGATGCGGTCGGGGCCGATCTCGGCCGGGTCGTCGTAGTGCACGGGCATGCCGGTCTTGAGGCCCGGCCCCACGGTGAGCACGCGCCCCGCGCAGGTACGGGAAAGCGCCGCCTTCCACGGGCGCTCGAGCGCCGGCACCACGCAGCTCAGCACTGCGGCCGCGGGAACGAGCGCGCCGGGCATGCCCGCATCGGCCGCCAGCGCGCCCATGACCTGCGCGAGCCTCATGCGCGCTTCGTCGGCTGTAATGCTCGACGGCGTCGTGATCTCGCACGTCGCAAACGGGCACTCCTGCGCCGCGGCCGAATCCTCGGCAAACAGGCCAAAGCGAATGAACGTGTTGCCCACGTCGACCGTCAATATATATGCGCACCCATTAAGCATCGTCGGCGCTCCTTTCGTCTGCCCAGCAGTATATCGCCTACCTAAACCAGTCATCCCAAAATGACTAGCTTGCGGCTATACTGATGCGCGGTCGTGCGCGAGCTCACGCGGCGGCCCTTGGTAACCCGACTTCCCGCGCCGTATCCGTAGCGGCGCTCCCGGGGGAAGCGGATATACGCAAAGGAGTTCTATATGAGCAATCCCTCGAACCGCGCTTCGATGCGCGGGCAACTCACACTGCGCGGCGTCGTCATCGGCGTCCTTGGCTGCGTGATCATCACGGCAAGCTCGGCCTACACCGCCCTCAAGATGGGCGCACTCCCCTGGCCGATTATTTTCGCTGCCGTCATCTCGCTGTTCTTCCTGAAGCTCATGGGCAACGCCAGCCTCAACGAGGCCAACGTCACCCACACCATCATGTCCGCGGGCGCCATGGTCGCCGGCGGTCTGGCGTTTACCATCCCGGGCGCCTGGATGCTGGGCTA
>JAXKHW010000011.1:0-3570 GCA_036549635.1 Collinsella sp.
CTCTGCACTAAGCGCATCAGTCACGCTGCCCGCAAACTCTACATCTCCCGCACCCAGGAAAAGGTCGAAACCATCACAGATGACACCGACAATCTGCAGATCACCCGAGCCCACGTGCGCGTTGACTCCCTTCAGATGTTCGGCAACACGGCGCGGCAGCTCAACCGTGACCGAGCGATCGATTGCCTTACCGTCATCACTTCCAAACTGGGAAACCTTGAGCGTCGAGTCCTCGACGGATGCGATGTTTTGCGTCGCGGCCTTGGAGGCATCCATACCCTTGGCAACGCGCCCCCGCTCGATAACGCGAACCTTGTTGCCATCAACAACCTTGACGTCCACCGAAGCCGCATTGATATCGAAATCGAGGTAGCGGAACTCATCGGCATCAAAAGTCATGCTCGAAAGTTGCTGAGGCCGAGCGGAATAGCTGCCGTCGTCCAAGAGATCGTCATCGTCAAACATATCGTCAAAATCAGACAAATGGCCAGAGAGAATACCGGTCGTACGCACCATATCGGAATGAGCCAATAGCCGCGAAGTGCCAAAGACAAGCCCAAAAATGAGCACAAACGCTCCGATGCCAACACCCAAGCGTACCTTGGATTCATGCGAAAGCTTCATCATTCATCACCTTCTTTGGCACTCGACTCAGCGGTGGTCGCGGCAGCCATGTCAGCGTCAACCGCTGTGGAAACGTCCTCCCCCTTAGTCCTAGCGACCGCCGGCGCCGGACCAACCTGGATATCCCCGCACGCCCAATCGCCATCGAGCGCACGTGCCACCCAGTGATAGATGGGAATCGTAAAGAAAATCAGCGCGGCAAAGGGGCCGGCGCCAAACAGGAACATCAGTAAAAAGAACAGTAGCCAGCACACGGCCCAATACGGGAACGACTGGAACGGACCCTTCACCGGAGTCGGGCCGGCCGCACCGGCACCCGTCACCTGAGCCGTCGCCGCATTGGCAGCCTGCGCACTCCAGCTTGCCGCCTGCGCCGCCTTGGCCGCCGCGTCACTTGCCTGCGTTGCCGCCTCGGTGGCGCGCGCTGCCGCCTCATGGGTGCGGGCGCGCTCTGCCGCCTCGGCCTCGCGCTGACGGGCGCGGTCCTCGTTCTCAAACTCGATATCGTCCTCGATCTCGTCGCTCGGATTGAGCAGCTCGTCCAGGCTCACGCCATAGAGCTTAGCAAGCGAGATCAGGTTCTCGGTATCGGGCGAACTCTCCGCGCGCTCCCATTTACTGACCGCCTGGCGCGACAGCCCCAGCTTTCGCGCCAGCCCTTCTTGACTAAAGCCTTTGCTGCGGCGAAGGTCGGCGAGCCGCTGCGCAGTTTCTACATTCATGGTTCCTCCTATGTGATGCCAGCCGTGCCGCCGGACCGCTTTTGTTCTTAAGGCGCCTTGCACAGTTAAAAATCTATCCGCCACCGCCAAAAGCATGCCACCTATTCTAGTGAGATTTTTGACAACCGCCGGTTGCGGGTACATATGAGCTGCGGAAATGTGTCCAAACAAAGCAATGGCACCTAGCTCGGTTGTCCCCGTTGCGGCGTTAACGGTAGTATGGTCGTACGGTTAATTCCGCACCGCCAACGGAAGGAGTTCCGCGCCGTGAACCGCGATTTCGCCTCATCGCTCATCCAGCTCAACAACACGTTCTATCGCGAGCACTCCGCTTCCTTTTCCGATACGCGCCAGGCCCCGTGGCCCGGCTGGGTACGCACCATGGATATCGCGCTCGAACAGCTCGACGTCGCCACGATCGAGCATCCCGTCCGCGTCTTCGATCTTGCCTGTGGCAATATGCGATTCGAGAACTTTGCCGCCGGCGGCGCACTTGCCGCCAAGGGCGTCGATGGCGCAAACCCCTCGGCAGATGCCAGCTGCCCGTTTGAGTTCTATGGTGTCGACTCGTGCCAAGACCTGGCCATCGATGCACATGGCCACGCGCTGCGCATTCCCAACCTGCACTTCCAGGAACTCGACGTGCTCGACGCCCTTATGAAGCTCAACCCCGCCGAGACGCCCGACGTGCTTTTCGACGCCCCGCTCGCCGACATCTCGGTCTGCTTTGGCTTTATGCACCATGTGCCGTCGTGCGAGTACCGTGTACGCGTGCTCGACGCTCTGGTGCGCCAGACGCGCCCGGGCGGCATCATCGCCATCAGCTTTTGGGAGTTTATGAACGACGAGCGCATGGCGCGCAAGGCCGTTCGAGCCGAAGCCCGCGCCGAGCTCACCCCGCCGTTTGAGGGTTACGATTCCGCGCAGTTTGAAGCCGGCGACCACCTCATCGGCTGGCAAAACGACCGCCACGCCTACCGCTATTGCCATCACTTTGACGATCAGCAGATCACCGACCTGGTGCGCGGCGTCCGTACGTTCTACAAAAGCGGCGAGGTCCCCGTGCGCGAGCTTGAGCGTTTCCATGCCGACGGCCGCAGCGGCGAGCTCAACCGTTATGTGATTCTCAAGCGTCTGTAGGTATCGGCGACTCGCCGCCGAACCGCACCGCATCTTTCGGGCAAACTATGCCCACCCTTTTTTCAACCCATTGACGGAACGTGCAGCTATGCGTTCCACACTTATGACCAAGGAGCCTCATGGGAGCCGTCCACGTTCGCACGCCTAAGAACTTTGTGCTCGAGGAGCGCCTGGAGCGCTACGCCGATGCGATTGAGACGAACCCCGAGGCCTATGCCGGAGATTGGCGCGAGGCCTGTGCGCCCGCAGGCGGCACGCCCTTCGAGCACCTTCACCTGGATCTTGGCTGTGGCAAGGGAACCTATCTGGTCGAGCGCGCCCACCGCGAGCCCGACACCCTCTTTATCGGTATGGACCAGGAGCCCATCTGCATCGCCTATGCCGCGCAGAAAATCTGCGAGCAGGAGCTGCCCAATGCGCTTGTGCTGCCCCGAGGCGCGGCATCGCTGCCACAGCTATTTGCCGCAGGCGAGCACGATGCCATCACCAACAACTTTCCCCCGCCGCAGCCCACGGCCAAGTACGCCAAAAAACGACTCGTCCATGTCGACCATCTGATGCTCTACCGCCCGCTCTTTGCAGTCGGCGCCACCGTCACACTGCGAACCGACAGCAAGCCTCTGCGCGACTACGCCCTGGGGCAGTTTGCCGCGGCCGGCTACGACACACTTTGGGTAAGTGACGACGTCCGCCGCGACCATCCCGAGCATCCCGAGACCGAATATGAACACCGCACGCGCGAGATGGGTGCCGTCGTCTATGGCATTTGCGCCACACCCGGCGCGCAGCCTAGCGATGAACAGCTCGCGGCGGGCCGCGTGCAGGAGCAAAGCCTTGCCTGTTACCTGCCCGACAACCTCGATGAGCTCACCTATGTACCTCTGGGCATGGAAGAGGCCGTCGAGAACTTTAGAAACCGCGCCCGCAAAGGCAAGAAGCGCCTGCCGCAAGAGTCCTAGGGACCTCTGATGGTCGCGGTGTCGGCAAACAAGCGCAAATAGGCGCCAGCGAACGGCCCTCAAACCTAAGTGAGTAGACTTTTTTGCAATGGCCAAGCACAACCCGCATAACCAATACTAAAACC